>NZ_JBATWY010000088.1:0-81497 GCF_049672945.1 Haloferula sp.
ATCTTGATTCCTTAAGAAATCCTAAGTATTTCCTTCTCCGCGCATGGCGGTGAAGAGGAAAAAGGTCACTTTGGGATCGAAGACGGCGAACACTCGTCGGCGCAAGCGGCCGTCCTTTTCGGAAGCCCTGAAGCTCGCGAACGCCCGGGCGAGGGCCAAGGTCAACCGACCCAGCAACCGCCGTGCGCTGAAGTCGGTGCGTGCGGCGATCAGCGGAACCATCGATCTTGAGGAGACGCCGGGTCTGATGCTGCGGATGGGCCGCTGGCTGTTAGCACTCATGCTGCTGCCGCTTTGCGGGGTCACGAGCTGGACGTTTTTCAGTCAGTTCTCGGATGTGGCGCTGCGCCTTGATTTCTGGCGGACGAGTGCCTTTTGGTATTTCGCGACCGGAGGTCTGCTGATGACCGGGTGGTTCGCGACGGGTCTGTTGAAGGACTATTTTCTCTACCTCTATGTGCTCGGGCATGAGCTGACCCACATCGTGTTCATCTGGATGTTTCGAGGAAAGGTGAGTGACTGGGGGGTGAGCGTGGACGGCGGCTATGTGACGACCGATAAATCGAACATTGTGATCGCTCTCGCTCCATACTTTGTGCCGCTCTGGGCCGCGTTGGTGGTGGCGGTGTTCGCGGCAGTTGGCTATTTCGTCGATCTTCCGGATGCGGCCATGAAGTGCTTGTTCGGTCTGTTGGGTTTTTGCTGGGCCTTCCACCTGCTGTGGACCTTGTGGATGATACCGCGGGATCAGCCGGACCTGCGGGAAAACGGCACCTTTCTCTCGCTGACGATCATTTACCTGGCGAACCTGCTGATTCTGGTGGGCTTGATGTGCCTCGCCTCCGATGACATGGGCTTCCGGGGTTTCGCGAGGGAATGGCTGGCCAATGCGCGGGAGACGGGTGAGGGCGTGGAGATGATGCTGCGGCGGGTGTTGCGTTAGGTGAGGCCACTTGAGAGCGATGGGAATCGAATCCCATGATGTTGTCGGATAAAATCCGCCGATTCAGCAAGAAGGCCCGAGATATCGGCGTATTTGACGCCCACCAATTTCCTGAGTTGTCAGGACCATCCGATGAATAAACAAGCTGTTACCCGTCTATTTTCACTCGTTTCCCTGATGTGGAGCTTTTCGTGCCTTCAGGCAGAGCCACTGCGTTTCGAGGGCGCTGAGGGCAAGCCCGGCAACGGCAAGCACATCGTGCTGATGGCGGGCGATGAGGAATACCGCTCGGAAGAAGCTTGTCCGATGCTGGCAAAGATTCTTTCCAAGCACCACGGTTTCGACACGACGGTGCTTTTCTCCCTCGATGCGGATGGAAATATCGACCCCAACAACCAGAAAAACATCCCAGGGACCGAGGCGATCAAGACTGCTGACCTGGTCATCATGGGGCTTCGATTCCGTGATCTTCCCGACGCCCAACTTCAGCCACTCGCCGATTACATCAACGCCGGCAAGCCGATCTTTGGATTCCGTACTTCAACCCATGCCTTCAAGACCAAGGGCAATCAGCTGGGCGGGATCGACTGGACGAACTTCGGGATTGATATCCTCGGGGAAGGCTGGGTGAGTCACCACGGAAAGCATGCCGTCGAAGGGGCGCGCGGCGTCCCGAATGAGAAGCATGCCGACCATCCGATTCTCAACGGAGTCTCCGACGTTTTTGCCGAGAGCGATGTCTACACCGTGAAGCGTGTGTCGGATGAAAACGCGACGATTCTCCTTGATGGCGTGGTCACCGAGACGCTGCTGCCGGACTCCGCCGACGTGGAGGGCAAACCTCCCCAGCCCGCGGTCTGGATTCGTGATTACCAAGCGCCGCAGGGGAAGGAAGGCGTGGCTGTTTGCAGCACCATGGGTTCGTCCTGCGATCTTGATAATGAGGGGCTCCGCCGCTTGTTCATCAATGTGGTCTTTTACCTGACTGGACTCGAAGTGCCGGCGAAGGCGGATGTGAGTTATGTGGATCCGTTCGAACCGAGCCGGTTTCAATTCATCAAGGACAAGAACTACTTCAAGAAACTTGGGCTCAAGCCAGCGGATTTCGGTTATGGGAAGTCGCCGATGACCGGGTCGCCGATGAAGGGCCTGATCGAAGGCAGTCTCAAGGCGGCCAAGAAGGAACCCAAGAAGGAGACTTCCCGATATGCCGATATTCCCGGGCCGAAGATCATTTCCACGATCACGCCAAGCGAGGTCCAGCGGAAGGAAGGGAAGCGCCCGGAGTATCACCAGCCCAAGGATCTGGGTGCCAGTCCGGCCGAGGCGGTCAAGCTGCCACTGACGCTTACGAAGGGCGAGAGCATCGTCCTGCTGGGAAACTCGCTTGCGGAGCGGATGAATCAGTTCAGCGATTTCGAGGAGCTTCTTTACGCGAATTTTCCCAACAAGGACATTACCTTTCGCAACATGGGATTTTCCGGCCACACTCCGGCTTTCCGCCCGGAGGCCGGCAACGAGAACCCTTGGGCCTTTCCGGGTGGCAATAAGTTCCGCCCCGATATCCTGAGGCATCAGGGAAAGGGACACTACCCGCATCCGGACGAGTGGCTGACGATCCTCAGCGCCGATACCATTGTGGCCTTCTTTGGCTTCAACGAATCCTTCGCAGGAATGGAGGGCTTGGAAAACTTCCGTGGCGAGCTGGCGGGCTTCGTCGATCACACCTTGAAACAAGGTTACAACTACAAGCGTGCGCCAAGGCTGGTGCTGGCGACCCCTACGGCAACCGAGAATCTGCCGGAATACTCGCTTCCTGACGCGGCCCGGCGCAATGAGATCCTCAAGGCCTATGCCGAGGTGGTGAAGGAGGTGGCGGCCGAGAAGAAAGTCGGCTTTGTCGAGCTCTTCGAACCAAGCAGCAAGTGGTCGGGCTACACCATCAACGGCGTGCACCTCAACGAGTCGGGGTATTCCCAATTGGCTCCACTGCTCTTCGAGCAGCTCTTCGGGAAGAAGCCCGAGCAACTAGCCGGGCCTCTTTTGAAGAAGGCGATCGAAGACAAGAACTGGTTCTGGCACAACGATTACCGCATACCCAATGGCGTTCACGTCTATGGCGGACGCTGGACACCGTATGGCAATGAAAACTACCCTGAGGAAATCGAGAAAGTCCGGCAGATGACGGTGCTCCGTGATTGGAGGATCTGGGAGGCGGCCAAGGGGAAAGAGATCAAGCCGGACGACAGTGTGACCCGGCCGCTTTCAGAAATCGTGACCAACTATGCTCCTAGTAAAAAGAATGGGGCTCTGGACTATCTGGAAGAAGCGGAGGCACTCAAGAAATTCACGCTGCCGGATGGCTATGAGGTTTCCACCTTTGCGACGGAGGCGATGTTTCCGAATCTCGCCAATCCGATGCAGATGCGCTTCGACAACAAGGGGCGCCTGTGGGTCTCGACGATGCCGAGTTATCCGCATTATCGCCCCGGCGATCCGAAGCCCGACGACAAGATCCTCATTTATGAAGACACCGACGGTGACGGTCGTGCCGACAAGGAGACGGTCTGGGCCGATGGCTTGAGTATCCCGATCGGCTTTGCGTTCGCACCAGAGGGTGTCTACGTGACGGAAGGAACGCGCCTCTTCCTGCTCAAGGACACGAACGGTGATGATCGGGCCGACAGCCGGGAGTATGTGCTTGATGGCTTTGATCCTCATGATTCCCATCACGCCATTTCCGCTTTCGATGTGGATCAGGGTGGCGGGATTTTCATGCTGGAGGGGATCTTTCTACATTCGCAGATCGAAACGCCCTATGGACCGCAGCGCACCACGGCTGCGGGTGTCTGGCGATGGGATCCGCATTCGTGGAAGCTGGAGCGGGTGGTGCAGACGGCTTTGGCGAATCCCTGGGGAATGGCTCACGACGAATACGGTCAAAACATTCTCAACGATGCTTCCGGTGGCAGCCAGTACTGGGTGGGCGGCTACGGGATCAAGATGCCGCACGGTGACGGGATGTCCAAAGTTGAGAAATTCAACTACGAGCACCACACCCGCCCAACCTCCGGGAGTGAGTTCGTTTATTCGAGTCACTTCCCTGACGACGTTCAGGGAGACTACCTCTACGCCAACACCGTCGGCTTTCTCGGAATCAAGCAGTACAAGGTGGTTGAGGACGGGCCGGAGATCAAAGGGCAGCATCGCCAGGATCTGATCAGTTCGAGTGACGGAAACTTCCGGCCTGCTGATCTGGAGTTCGGCTTTGATGGCTCGCTCTATGTCATCGACTGGCACAATGCGCTGATCGGGCACATGCAGCACTCCGCGCGTGATCCGAACCGCTCGCCGGAATATGGCCGGATCTACCGGATCACCTATCCGTCGAGACCACTGGCGACGATTCCCAGGATCGCCGGGGCATCGATTGAAGAGCTCTTCGAGAACATGAAGCTCCCTGAACTGCAGGCTCGCAAGCGCTCCCACCTTGAGCTCCGTGGTCGGGACCAGAATGAGGTGGTCGCCGCCGCACTGAAGTTTGCCAAAGACAATGCAGAAGATGAGCGCCTCGTGCTGGAGGCACTGTGGGCGACCTGGGGGCAGAATCAGACTTCACCGGAGCTCGTGGAGCTCTGCTTGAAGGCGGCCGACCACCGGGTCCGAAGTGCCGCCGTCCGCGTGGTGCGGCATAGCCTGCATCTGTTAGAGAATCCGGAGAAGTATCTGCTTCTGGCAGCGACTGATGAGCATCCGCGGGTACGGATCGAAGCGTTGACGGGAGTGAGCTGGCTGGGTGGGCCGGATGGGGCCCGTGTGCTGCTAACAGTGGCCTCCCAGCCTCGGGAAAAATGGATCAACAATTCATTGAATGCGGCAATGAAGCTTCTCAAGCCTGAGGTGGAAGTGCTTCTTGATGAAGGAGGCTTCGACAATGAGGGTCTGCCGAGTTTGGATATTCTGCTGGCGGGGAAACTCAAGGGTGCCGAGCTCGAGCGAGACTACATGACCCGCTCCGTCCGCAAGCGCGCGAAGTCTGACAAGGCGTTCCATGATGCCTACAAGTTGGGAAGAGAGGTCTTCAACAAGGAGGGCTCCTGCGTGACCTGCCATCAAGAGACGGGAGAAGGCCTGGCGGATATCTACCCACCCATTGCCAAGAGTGAGTGGGTCACGGGTGATCGGGATCGCCTGATCAAGCTTACCCTTCACGGGCTGTGGGGTAAGATCGAGGTGAATGGCAAGACCTACGATCCCGAGAAAGGGGTGCCGCCAATGACGGCCGTGGGTGCGATGTTCGATGACAAGGAAGTCGCCGCAGTGCTGACCTATGTTCGTAGTAGTTGGGGCAATGCGGCTTCAAAGGTGACCGAGGAGGAAGTGAAGGCAATTCGAGAGAAGACCAAGGATCGGAAGATTTTCTACACGCCCGAGGAGCTTCTTGCTGAGCATCCGTTTCCAAACAAGAAGCGGGCCCTCACCACCCCCGAGGGCTGATGCCTCCGAATTCTGCGCAGCCGCACTACGGTCGATTCAAGGGAGGAACACGTAGCACATCGGTCCCGGGCAGGGGATGTTATCGCCGACCTTCTTGAGGGCTCCGGTTTCGGAATCGACTGAAAAGATGGCGATATCGTAGGATTTCTGACCCCCGGTGATCAGCCACTTGCCGCTCGGGGAGAGATTGATGTTTCGCGGGATCGAGACTTCGGCGGGGACGGTGGAGAGGCGCTCGAGCTTGCCGTCCTTGAGTTCGAAGACGCTCAGCGAGTCGTTGCCCTTTCCCTGAGTGTCACGGTTTGCGGTGAAGACAAACCGCCCGTTTGGGTGCACGCGGATTTCCGAACAGGTCATGCCTTCGAGGACGGGTTCCTCGGGTAGCGTTGAGATGTCCTGAATCTTCTCGAGCATTCCATCGGGCAGGCGATTGAAGACCGAGATGCTGGTCGTGAGCTCGTTCAAGACAAAGACCTGTTTGGAGTCCTTGCTGAACTTGAGGTGACGCGGTCCGGCACCCGGGGGTGTTTTGGCATGGCCGGCGTGGCTCAGCTTGCCGGTGGTGGTATCGATCTTGTAGATCTCGACCCGATCGGTTCCGAGATCGGGAGCGTAGGCGAACTTGTTGTCCGGGCCGGGATAGATCGAGTGCGCGTGAGGAGCATTCTGACGTTTTGGATTCACGCTTTTGCCCTCGTGCTCGAAGTAGGAGGCGGTTTTCCCGAAAGTGGAATCCGCAAAGCTTCCGTCGTCACCAATCAGGGCGCTGCCGACGCTGCCGCTGCCGTAGTTGGCGAACATCGCGACTTTTCCGCTGCGGTCGAAACTCACGTGGCAGGTGCCTTCCCCCATGGCGGAGGCGTTTCCAAGCGAAGTGAGGGAGAGGTCGTCTCCGATGGAAAAGAGGGTGATCTGGCCGCTGGGTTTGCCGTCCGCCTTGCTGGTGGAGAGCAGGAACTTGCCGTCCGGGCTCAGGTCCTGGAAACCCGCACCGGGAAACTCGACGATTTTCTTCGGCTCGCTGAGTGCCCCGGTGGTTTCGTCCAGACTTGCGAGATAAATCCCACCATCCGGGCCAGGAGCCGTGCTACCGATGTAGAGGTCGACGGTTTCCGCAAGGGCTCCCGCGCTGAGGAACAGCATGGCTGCGATTGAGAGAGAAATTGGCCTCATGCCGGAAACTGTGGCAAAGCAATGTCCGTTTGCCAACCTGCGAGGTGGTCACCGGGATTGAAAGCAGGGTGGCTTGATACGAAAAAGGCCCGCCGATGATCCGGCGGGCCAGTAAGGGGATCTCAATTCTTGTTCGATTACGGAGACTGCTCCGCAGCGCTGAAGAACTGTCTTGGAACCGTTAATGCATTCGCGGGGATGCTGATACCAGTGGCGGTTTCACTTGTGAACGTCACCCCGGTCGGAGCGAAGCCGCTCAAGGTAATCGAGCTGGTGATATCATAGGTCTTGCCTGGTTCCGCGCCGGTGACGTCAACCACCATGGTGGTTCCGTTGTAGCTGACGACTTCGATCTTCAATGTCGGTGTGCTTGCAACAGCGACGGGGAAATACTGGTCGCCTGCATAGGTGCTGAAGTCGACATTGGCAGGATTGCCGAGATTGTCGGTGCCGACTGGCAGTCCGCCAAGGGTCTGGTTCGACATGAAGTTGTGACTGTCATTGTTGAGCAGCACCATGATCTTCATCGAGCCACTCGGGTTGCCGAGATCGGTAAGATCGATACAGAGCTCGATGCCGGTGGTCACTGCCGCCGCCGCCGCCTGGTCGGCTGCGGAACCGCTGTTGTCCCCGTCGGTGATCCCGGCGGTGTTGCTGTCGTCGTAGGCTACCTCAATTGGATTGCTGTTGACCGTTCCCGTTCCCGTCGATCCCGCGCCGGTCTGCGAATTGGAGAACAGATTGCCGTAAAAGTCCGACTGGGCCGTCGCCAGGTTGGAGATGTCGAGATCGAACAGGTTGGTGGATCCATCGAATCCGCGGCGCATGATGATCTGGTATTCCGGGCTGAAATCGGTATCGAATCTCATGCCGTTCATGTTGCCGGAGTTATCGTTTCCGGCAGAGGTGTAGACATTGGTGGTGATCTGGTCCCCGGTATCGAAGAAGACCTCCAGCTTGTTGAAGTTGTTCTGAAGGTTGCCGGTGATCATCAGGAAGAGTTTTCCGTCTTCAACCTTGGTGTAGGCGGCATCGATCTCGTTCGAACCGAAGGCGGAGTTGATGGTCTGAATGGAGGTCGGTGCTCCGTAGGCGGAATCGCGCACTCCATCAATCACGATGATTCCCTCAGCCCCTGGATTACTCGCGGCATTGTTCGGGTCGGTGCCGAGCTGGACTTCCGCGAGGTCGCTGTAGGTGTCGATGTCGGTATCGGCGACGTTGGGGTCGGTGGCCTCGCCACTGAATGCGATGTTGAGCACACCGGAGATCTCATCGCCGTCATCGATGCCATCGCCGTCGCTATCCGCGTTGCAAGGGTCGGTGACGGGATTCGGGAATGTATTCGATGAGCCGGTGAGCTCGATGTCATCGTTGACATTGTCTCCGTCCGTATCGGCGAGGATCGGACTGGTGCTGTTGTCCTGCTCTTCGAGGTTGGTCAAGTTGTCGCCGTCGCCATTTCCAGAAGGACCGTCGGTGAGGCCGAATCCGGCGGCAAAACTATCGCGCAGACCTCCGGTGTTCGCCGGTGTGGTGGAGAGTCCATCCCAAGTGCCGGAGACGGAGATGTTGTCCCATTCGGCCTGGCCAGCGGAGGCACAGCGGATCGCGGTGATGCTGGTGGGAGTGATCACGGCGAGAATGTCGGAACCATTCGGATCTGCCACAAACGGGTCGCCGCCGTTGAGGTCGGGATTGAGGTAGACATCGACGAAGCCTTCTGCGGGTTCGACGCGGACGACGATGGTATTGGTCTCGCCGTCGTTGAGGATGAGGTTGGTGATCTGCTGATTCGCGCCACCCGGTTCTTCATAGCTCAAGGCATCCGTGGCGGCCCCTCCTCCGGTCACGCCGATGAAGGCCTTCTCATCGCCAAAGCTGTAGAGGCTGAGTCCGGACCAGGCGGCTGCGGACGAACGGGTCATGTCGAACTTGACCCAGAACACGCTGTGAACCTGAGTGCCGGTGGGGGTCGGATAGATCCCACCGCTGGCTTCCGAGGATCCGGGGGTATTGCCCTCGCCGAGTCCGTTGAACTGGCGTAGCGCGCCGCTGCCGTCTGTGCGGAGCCGCTGGCAAACGATCTGGGGATCGCCATTGAGGCCGTCAAATTTGTCCCAATCGGAGCTGGTCCCGGTGTGGCCGGTGAAGCTGTCGGGAGTGTCCTGATTGTCAAAGTCAAAGCCATCGCCGCCGGTCTTGCCATCGATCGGACCATCCGGGTAATCGAACATTTCGATGCCGATCAGGTCGAGATCACCGTTGGTGGCAGGATCGTCGCTGGCATTGCCGGCCTGTGGCAGGGTACCGAGCGCGATCTCGGTGCCGTCGTTGGTGCCACCTCCATCGGTGTCAGCCACGTTGGGATTGGTGGAGTGGGTGTTAATCTCGGCCCCATCACTGAGCTCGTCGTTGTCGCTGTCGGGATCAAGCGGATCAGTGTTGTTGGTCAGGACTTCGGGACCGTCGAGCAGGGTGTCACCGTCGGTGTCCGCTTCCTGAGGATCGGTGCCCCCGTCGAAGCCGAGGATGCCGGTGCCGTCGTACTCCTCAAGGTTGGTCAGGCCATCCATGTCGGGATCGCCAAGCGCACCGTTGGGCCCGTCCTTGGCGCCCGGCGATGTCTCGCCAACCTCGCCGTCGTCATCATCATTCAGATCATTGGCCATTTCCCAGTCGCCAGGCAGTCCGTCGCCGTCGGCATCGACAAAATCCTGAAGGCCGACGTCCGTGGCGGAGGTGCCGACCACGAGGTTGTCCCAGGTCGTGTCGCCGTCGGAGGCGAGTCGGACATCAGAGGCCCAGTTGTCGTTGTTGAAGGTGCGGACGACGTCGGCGTTGTTGTTGCCCGCGCCGGTCCAGTAGGCTGTGGCAGGCGGATCGACGAACATCGCGACCTTGTTGTTGGAGAAGTCGAGGACGCAGACCAGCGTGTAGGTGGTGCCATCGACGAGGTTGATGGTGCCGGAGGTGACGCCGTTTTCGGCAGTGTTGGAGACCTCGATGCCAATGGTGTCGGTTCCAGCGTTTGCAAAGGGGACGCCGAACTGGACCTTTTCGGTGCCAAAATCCATGTGACTCAGGCCGCTCCAGACCGAAGCGGCGCTGCGAGTCATTTCGACCTTGTAGAAGACCTGGCCGGTCCCTCGGATGGCGGCATTCACGCGGTCCTGGCCGAAGCGGCGGAGCGAACCACCACCGCCGCCGGTCGATATCGACTGCCCGGTGATCAGGGTGCCGGAGGAAACGGTCTGGTCATTCGCATCACCGAAACCGGGGCTTTCCCAGAAGGATTCACCCCCGGGGTTGGTCTGATCCATCAGCTCCCCGTTGTAGGACCAGCCGTTGCCACCTTCAAAACCGTCGATCGGTCCGTCAGCGTAAGCGCTAAAGTCATCGTTGCCGATTTCGACACCGTAGAGCGGCAGCATAAAGCTTCCGCAGGCAAAAATAAGTGCTCTGGATTTTTTCATGGGTTTCGATCTAGTAAGGCTCAAGAGAAGGGTTTGGTCTAGAAGGTAATCGAGTGTCGACCGGTCGCCATCCCTCATTGGAGGGATTCCACGGTCACGAGCATGCTGGACCGGAGGCGGATCAATCCGTGAGTGGGGACCAATTTGACAGCTTTTCTCCGGACCTTGACCCCGATGTCTGGCGGGGACGTCCTTCGTTTATCTTCGGACCGCGTGGCTGCTGACTGGCGGTATCGGCGAGCGGACCAGGATCAGATCCGCAGCGATGAATTCGCTTTGATCATTGCAGCTGTATGGTGCTGCTGAGTGAGAAATGAGTGGGCCAAAAGCACCGCCTGTCATTCGGTCGCAACCAGCCTGAAGAACAAGTTGCTGGTGGTGGCAGCTGACACGTCGACATTGTAGCGAATCGTCACCGTTTGGGTTCCGTCGCCGTGATCGTCGGATTCGTTGAACAAGGTGTAGGTGTAGGGAGCGCTTCCCCCATCCGCCTGGATGATGGGTGTCCACTTGCTCAAATCATCCGAGATCTCAACGGTGTAGGTGACGTCTGGAGCCAGGGTGCGGCGGGTGTAGGTGAAAGTGGGGTAATTGCCACCGGTGGTGTGAAATCCAGCCTTTGGAATCCGCGTCGGGTCTTCGCTACCACTGTTTGGATTCAGCCCGAAGTAGTATTCGGCCTCATTCGTCCAACCGTCACGGTCGTGGTCGTTGCTGCGACCTGATCCCGTGATTTCGTTCCTTTCTTCCCAGACCGCGTAGTCGGGATCGAGCAGTTCGTAGCGCCACCAGTTCATGTTCCAGCCTCCCGAAGTGGCAAACAGCGTGAGCGTCTGTGGTCCTTGCTCAAGGTCGACGGTGTCCGTGATGGTCGTCCAGTTCGTCCAGCCACCGGTGTTAGGCGCGGGGGTCTGCTTGAGATCCACCCCATCCCTGCCCAAGGTGATGATGCCGCCACCAACTTCGCTGGCAACGCGGTAGGTGAGCTCGTAGGTCCCGGCCACCGGGATGACGACCGGATAGCTCATCCAGTCATTGGTATCGATCCAGCCGACGGAGATGCCACCACCGGTGTCTTCCGAGGGCTGCTCCAGCACGCCCGACATGGCCGCGTAATATTCCGCCTCGACCTGGGTGGCGGGCGGAGCGCTGTTGATTTTGAAATGGTTCAGATTCCACCCGCCATTGGTGGCATAAACATCGAGTGTCTGAGCGCCGGCATCCAGCCAAACGCGATCACTGACAGTTTGCCAGTTCTGCCAGCCACCGGTGTCGGGGATCCGTGTTCGCTTGAGGTCCACGCCTTCTTTCCCGAGGGTGAGAATGCCCCCGGCACTGTCTGACGAAACCCGGTAGTCGACCTGATACCATCCGGAGGCGGGGATATTGAAATTGTACTGCATGAAGTCGCCGGTATCGATGAAGCCGACACTCCAGCCTTCCCCGACGTCGTTGCACTTCTCTTCCCTGATGTCGCCGCCGTAGCCCTCGTAGTGCTCGGCCTCGACATGGGCGGGGATGTCATGATCCGGCCAGTCCCATTTGTAGGCACGCACCCAGTCGACGAAGTAACCCACGCCATAATTGTCTCCTGCGGTACCATAGGCTTCATTATCGATACCCTGGATACCGCCCCAGCCTCCAATGGCGTGGTTCAGAATGATGAAGAATTCGGAATTGAACGGCCAATCGCCGGGGCCGTTGCCTTCGTTTCTAAAGCCATATCTCCAGATGCCATCAATGTAGAAGTCGATGCGGTCGTGCCACCATTCGATGCCGTAGGTATGGTAGCTGTTTTCCATGCCACCCACCCAGCCGCTCCAACCGTAATTGGTGCCGATGAGGAAGTTGCGGTCGCGGGTGTGGGCATTGACATGGGCGATGTCGTTGTCCCAACCGACGTATTCCAGGATATCGATTTCACCCGAATCGGGCCACCCCCCGTAGAGGCCGTTCTGCGGCATCATCCAGAATGCCGGCCATCCGCCGTTCGCCCACGGCATCTGCGCACGCATCTCGATCTTGCCGTATTTGATCGTGAATTTTCCGGCAGTCTGAATGCGGGCGGAGGTGTATTCGTAAGTCTTCTGATTGCCTTCATCCCACCACCAGTCGCGCCGACCTTCGAGCACGAGCACACCGTTCTCACGACGGCAGTTCTCCAAACGGTTCCAAGTGTACTTCTGAAGCTCGTTGTTGTTCGCGCCGGGTTCGAAGGCCTCGAAATTCCACTTCGACTGATCGAGTTCGCCATTGCCGTCGAACTCGTCGCTCCAGACCAGGTTCCATTGGGCAAGGACGGTTGCCGGAAAGAGGATCACCACCATGGCCAGGCCGACGGCTGGAAGGCTTCTCAGCCTGGCAAATGGCCGGTCTTGGGTCGGGATTCTCATTGGGTTTCCGGGAACACTTTTTAAGGTGGGGAGCTTCGAGGGGCGGTCAAGAGGATCGAGGTAAATGCGGAGCTTAATCGATACCCGCCGACCAGCATCCCTCATTGGAGGGGGGTGAGGGATGCGGCGACATGCAGGGACCTCCTACAGGCGGATGAATCCGCGCTTGATGGCCACCGTGACGGCCTCGGTCCGGTCGCCGACCCGGAGTTTGGCGAGGATGTTCTTCACGTGATCCTTGACGGTGTATTCACTGATCTGCAGCGCCTCGGCGACTTGCTTGTTGGCCATGCCTTTCGCCAGTTGTGCGAGGACCTGAACCTCGCGCGGAGTGAGCTGCTCGTAGGATTTTCTCAGGGAAAGCTCACCGGCAGCTGCCTTGGAAAGCCATCGGCCACCGGCGGCGACGGTGCGCAGGGCGGGTATCAGGTTCTCTCCGGTGGAGCGCTTGAGCACGTAGCCGTTCACCCCGGCATCCAGTGCGCGCCGGATATCGGCGTCGCCGTCATAGGCGGTCAGCATCAGGATCCGCGCTTCGGGAGAGCGCTTGCGGATCTCGATCGTCGCCTCCACTCCATTCATGTTGGGCATCTGGGAATCGATCAAGACCAGGTCCGGCTGATGTTGGTCAAAAAGCTCGACGGCTTTTTCCCCGTCCTCGGCCTCGGCCACGACTTCCATGTCGGCCTCGGTATTCACCAGCGCCACCAATCCCATGCGCACGACATAGTGGTCATCGGCGATGAGGATTCGAATTCTGGCGTCTTCTTTCATGATGGGGTCTGGATGCCTGTGGCGCCGACGGTTTCGCGGTCACTCGTCTGATTCGTTGGAATTTCGATCTCCAGCCGGGTTCCGTTTTCAGGGGAACTGATCACCCGCAGGGTGCCATTGAAACGTTTGGCGCGTTCGGACATGCCCAGCAGGCCGAAATGCCCTTCTCCGGCACCAGGCGCTTTGTCGGGATCGAACCCACATCCATCGTCCGCGACCACCAGGCTGACGCTCTGCGGACCAAACTTCAGGAACAGGTCGAGCCTGCTTGCCTTGGCATGTTTGACGACGTTGGCGCTCGCTTCCCGGGCGAGTCGCAGGAGGTTTTCCTCGATCACTTCGGAGAGTGGTCGGACTTCACCGATGATCTTGAAAGTCGTTTCGATTTCGGCTCCTTCGACCATTTCCCTCACGCTCATTTTCAGGGCATCGGGAAGCATGAACTGCTCGAGTTCGCGGGAACGCAGGTTCCAGATGGACCGGCGCAGTTCGATGTGGCTGCGGTCGATGAGATTCCGCGCCATTTCGAGAGGCTTGCGGCCGCCGTCTGGATCCTTCTTGAACAGTTTTGCGGCTGTATCCAGCTGCAGGCCGATCCCGGTGAGGCTCTGCTCGGTGGTGTCGTGAAGCTCCTGGGCAAGGCGCGTCCGCTCGGCAAGGGTCGCCCTGAAACGAACCTCCGCCTCCTTGCGCTCGTTCATTTCAAATTTCAATTGCTCGGTGCGCTCCTGAACGCGCTGATCGAGGCTGTCGTGGGCTTTCTGAAGGTCGTTCTGGGCCGCGATCTTGTCACTGATGCTCTGCTTCAGAGCGGCGTTTTTTCGGGAGACGGTGACGACCCAGGCGAAGGCAAGCACCAGCACTGCGGTCAAAAGAGCGAGACCTGCGAGCAGGCGCCCGGGAGTGAACCAACTCGGCTTCTTCAGCACTCTCACATTTCCGACCTCGGGAAGAAGGATCTGGAACGATTGGACGACCCCGTTTTCCTCGACCTGAAGCATACAGATTCCGGTGAGTTCGACGGTGCTGCCCAGCGGGACGTCGAGAAGCGCCACGTTGGACTTGGCGGCGGGGCCTTCGGCTGTGAAGACGTGCTCTCCCGCCTGCAGGACGAGGGAGACCTCGACATCCGATGGTGGTTCGTCTGCCGTCCCGGCGCTGCCAACCATCATGTCGAGGACCTGAGCCTGAAGGGTTACCAGATCCGCATGCCGGTGGAATTTTGGCAGGTCTTCGACGGTGAGAAACTCGGGGGTCATGCCATCGGACGGAGCTTCGATTTTATTGACAAGGGCATCCTGAACAATGGGTAAGAATTGATCGAACTCGGGAAAGCCGACCACTTCGACGCGATCACCGGGCTTGACGGTGAGGTTCTGTCGGGTTCGAACCCGAAGCCCGCCGGTGCCATCATTGATGAACAGATCCTTGCCCGGCCTTTGATAGGTCACCGTGCCCAGCACCCGGATCCTCTGGCCCGCAAGGTGGTCCCGGTTGTACTGCGCCAGCTTGTTGATCGGGATTGCATCCTTTTTGAATGGGTCGCTGGGTTCCATTGCTTCGACCACGAAGTCCTCGGCGAGAGGAACCATCAGGTTCACCGTGATGATCTGCCTTGATTCGGGATTGAAGTTCGTCGCTGCGGTGCCTCGGAGTCGCACCCGGGCACCGATGAGGGACCCGGGATCATCGACGACCCCGAGTGGTACGGCCGCGCGCAGACGATGGCTGCCAGCTTTGATATACAGGACAAGCGCGCGTTCTTCTAACAGCGCCATCCTTACGATGCCCGATACTTCGATTCGCTGACTGTCCTCAATGCCGGTCATCAATTCTTCGATCGAGACTTTTTTGGCAGCAGGCAGCGGGGCTGTTCCCACCTTCTCCCACTCCGGGTGGATAATGATCGGGGCGAATCCTCCCGCATTGCTGACCCCCTTGATCACGACCACATCGCCCGTTTGCGGGCCCTCTCTGCCATAATTCGAAACGAAGATTCCGGAGGTGTCATCCTGCACGAAGAACTGGCCATTCCAGTCCGGCGGCGCTGCCGTCACCACCCCACTGACGGAAACCGGGATCTCGCTGGATGCCCGTTCCTCGGAGAGCGAGATCACATCGCGGATCTTGGTCAAAACCTCGCCATCGGATTGGGCTGTGGCCAACTGGACACAGGCAAGCAGGGCGATCGTCAATGGGTGGCGCGGCATGGTCTTTTCCTCATCCGTTGGGAGTCCGGAGAATCGCCAATGTGGGCTTGCTGGAGGTGAAGTCGATCCAATTTGGCGTCTGCGTCCGACATGCCCACAGCAGGGGTGGAGGGCTCGCGGAACGGTGAATCGTAATTTCCCCCATGGATCAGCGATGGATAAATCTCAGAATGGAGCGACACTCCCCTGCCAGCATCCCTCGATCGAGGGGTGTCCCGATCCTTGACGGAAGGGGAGGCTGCTAAAATATGCTCGGAGTCCCCGCAACCATCAAAGCCCCATTTGTTTTCCTCGTCTCGCGAACTTCGGCAGACTGATATCGTATTGTCGGCAAGCCTCGGCCAGCAGGGGCTTCCTTTGTTAAAACCCCCAATCCCATTGTTTGCGAATTTCACACTCCTGCTCGTCTGCTTTTCCTTTGTTTGCCATGTTGCCAAAGGGGAGCTAGTCGGGGTCGAGCCATTCAGTTATGCGAATGGTGGGATCGCCGGATCGAAGGGCGGACAGCATTTCGACTGGGACAACGTCGCTGGGAGTCACACCGGGACGTCTTCGGATTGGAACAATCTTTTTGGCGGAACCACGATTGCCAACAACGCACTCGTCACCAATGGCAGTGGTGCCTTGCGCGAGTTCAACGGACCGGGCGAGGGCCGCGGTAGCGAAGGTGCCCCCACCGACGAGCGCCTGGGTAGCTTTCGCGCGAGTGGAGTCTTGTTCTATCAATTCGACATGACCCGCAGTTCGAGCGCGGGCTGGGGCGGACTAAGCGTTTACGATTTCGGAAGCGAAGAAATCTTCTTCGGAGTCCCCGGGAATCAAGCGGGAAGCGATACCATCGGAGTGGAGGAATCGGGAGTCGGTACGACCAACGGCCTCATCCAACTGGCCGACAACCAGACTTACAATCTCGTCGCGGTTCTCGACTTCGACAACAACCGCATCGGCCTGTTCATCGACCCCGATGACACCGATGTCTGGAACAGTTCGGGAGGAACGTCCGACGTTTCACGTGTCTACACTACGGGCGATTGGACGAGTTCGGTGCGCCTGGCTTCGGCGGGGCAAGTCACCTGGGACAATCTCACCGTGGCCACCCTCTGGTCGGATCTCACGATCGTCGACAACGACACGGACGACGACGACATGCCGGATGATTGGGAACGCGACAATGGATTGATCGTCGGCATCGACGACTCGGCTCTTGATGAAGATTCTGACGGTGGGGCAGATGGCTTGACCAATCTTGAGGAGTATCAGAACGGTACTGACCCGCAGGACAGCGATAGTGACAACGATGGATTCAACGATGGTGCCGAGGTTGCCGCGGAGACCGATCCCCGCAACAGCGGCAGCTATCCGGGATCGAATCCCGACCCCGATTTGATCGGCAGGGACAGCTTCGATTATGACGATGGTGCCATTGCGGGTGCAAACGGCGGAGCGCACTGGGATTTTGACAACTCCACGGCCAATGATTCCTTTCTCGGCCACACCGGGCCGAGCGCGCCTTGGGTGGCAACGGGGGGAAGTCCGCAAGTCGTGGGCGGGGTGCTCGTCACCCAGAACAGCAGCGCCAAGCGGAACTATTTCGGCACGGACGAGGCATCGGGCGCCATCGGAGAAGCCGGTCAGAACGACCGCCGGGCGGTTTACTACCGCTTCGAAATGACCCGTCGGGCCGGCGCTACCTGGGGCGGGGCCAGTTCCTTCGATTTCGGCACTGAACGCTACCTCTTCGGCGTCCCGAATACCGCCAATCCGGCTACAGGGAATCGCGAGTTCGCCATTCACGATCTCGACACCAATGCCCACGGCTACTCCGGCATTCAAGCCGTTACCGATCAGACCTATACCATCGTCGCCAAGCTCGACTATGATGCGAACCTTGCCGCCCTCTATCTCGATCCCGATCTCTCCCAAGCCGAAGAGTTCAATACGCCGGTTGCCACCTATGCGCATACCAGCGGCTACTGGTCGACCGGCATCCGGCTCGGGTCGGGAAGCGGTGGAGACGTCGAGTGGGACGGGGTCCGGGTCGCCACCACATGGGATGCCCTCGAGGATGGCCCGCCGGTCACCGCCGACGACAGCGTCACAATGGCCTACGGCAAGAAAGCCCGGCTCCAGGTCCTGGCCAATGACACCGGGTCGCTCAACCCCGCCTCGCTGACGATCACCCGCGCCCCCAGTACTGGCACCGCCACAGCAAATCCAGATGGCTCGATCCTTTACCAGCACACCACCGGAGCGCCGCCAGATGACAGCTTCGAATACGAGGTTTCGAATGCCTCGGGAACGCTCACCACGGGCGCGACCGTGACGGTCACTTTCTCGAAAAACTACCGATTTAGTACCAATTTCGTCGACATGCCATCCTCGGCGCCGGCCACTGCGCTGACGGTTGAAGACGCCTTCCCTGGACTTACCTTCAGTTTTCCCCACGGCTTTTCGGGTGTCCCCGGAGACGGCGGAAAGCTCTTTGTCGCCGAGGGCGAGGGACGGATCTACCTCGTCCCCAATCTTGCTGCCAAGCCGACCAATGCCGACAAGATTCTCGTCGCGGATCTCACAGGACAGGTGAATCACGACAACAACGAGAAGGCGATGAAGGGAATCGCCGCCCATCCGGATTGGGAAAACAACGGCTATATTTACGTCACTTACAACTCCAGTGCCGGCACCGTCCGGGTCTCGCGTCTCACCTGCCTGACCAGCCCTCCCTACACGGCGGGCTCCGAACAAATCCTGATCGACCAGGCCGACCCGAGTTCGTTCCATAACATCTCGAGCTGCCGCTTTGGGGCGGACGGCTACCTTTATGTCGGCATTGGCGATGGCGACTCGGGAGGCCAGAATGACAACGAGAACAATTCGCAGCACATCGACAAAAATCTCTGGTCGTGCATCATGCGGCTCGATGTCGACAAGCTCCCGGGAAACCTCGAACCCAACGTGGACCCGGACATTCCACGCGATGGCAGCGGTAAGGCCTACTTTTCGATTCCGGCCGACAATCCCTTTGTCGGAGCGACCTCATTCAATGGTGTCGTCGTCGATCCCAGCGAAGTTCGCACGGAGATCTATCTCACCGGGATGCGCAATCCGTGGCAATTTTCACCTGAGGACCTTGATGGCAACGGCAGCGTTGATGAAGTCTGGGTCGCTGATGTGGGTAGTGCCAGCCGTGAAGAGATCGGCGTCTACACTGCCGGACAGAATGGTGGCTGGGCCTGGCGTGAGGGAACGCTGGCAGGTGCTCGAAGTGGACAAGTGATCAACGGTGCCAACGAAGCCGCCGCCACCCTGACCGAACCTCTCTGGGATTACACGCGGGGAGGCGGTGCCCTCCAGGGAAACTCGGTCACTGGTGGTTTCATCTACCGCGGCACCAGCCTCCCGGAGCTTACCGGCAAGTATGTCTTCGCCGACTTTATCTCAGGCAACATCTGGAGCCTTGAGCGCACGCTTCCGGAGCCGACCGTCGTCCGCCTCGCCGGCGAAGTGGGAATCGTCGCCCTGACCACCGACCCTGCCAGTGGGGACATTCTTTTTCTCGATCGTGGAAACACCGGGGGCAACCCGGGTGTCGGGAGTATCAAGCGGCTCACGCTGGGCACGGTTGACACCACTTTCCCAGATCGCTTGTCGCAAACGAATTTCTTTGCCGATCTCAGCGACCTCACGCCGAATCCCGGCGGGGTGTTCTACCAGCCCAATCTGCGCTTCTGGTCGGACTTTGCGGAAAAGTCCCGCTGGTTCCTCCTCAATGATACTACGGACACCGTATCTTATTCGGAGAGCAATCCCTGGAGCTTCCCGCAAGGCATGGTCTGGGTGAAGCACTTCGATTACCCGACCGAGTGGGAGACTTTCTCGCGGGTGATTGATGGCCAGGCTGTGACGGACCGAAGACCGGTCGACGGATCGCCCAGTCGTCGTCTTGAAACACGTTTCCTCGTGCGTACTGCGTCGGGTTCCTACGGCGTGTCCTATCGCTGGAACAACCTCAACAGTGGCCCCCAGACCGAGGCGGCGCTTGCGGACAACAACGGGGAGACCTTCGAGGTGAACATCACCATCGATGATTCACCGAGCAGCATTCCATGGAATATTCCTTCCCGTAGTGCCTGCCTGACCTGCCACACCCCGGAGGCCGGCCACGCGCTTTCCTTCAACACGCCGCAACTCAACACCGAAGGCATCATCGCCGACGTGCCCGGCAACTTCGTCGGTCTGCTCGACGTCGCGGGATACATCACTGGATTGGACGACGACCCCGCCGAGCTGCCGCGCCATCTGCGACCTGATGAGACCACCTACTCGCTCGAGGCACGGGTGCGCTCCTACCTCGAAGTCAACTGCGCCTACTGCCATCAGGCGGGCGGCACCGGCGGTGGCAACTGGGATGGCCGTGCTCATCTCACGCTCGCCGAGACCGGTCTCGTCAATGGCATCCCGGTCGATGGTCCGCTCTCGCCCGGCGACCTGCTCGTCGTGCCGGGTCATCCCGACGCTTCCATCATCTACAACCGCACCGCCGCGGCCAATGGCTACTCCCGCATGCCTCCGCTTGCGACGGAGGTGATCGACTTGGAAGGAGCGCAGTTGCTCGCCGAATGGATTGCTGGTGAGATTCAGGAGGAGACCACTTATGAGGAGTGGCGGCTTGCCCGATTTGGCAGCAGCACCTCGGCGGAAGGAGAACCCGGGGCCAATCCCGATGGGGATCAGGGCGACAATCAATTTGAATGGTTCACCAACACCGATCCCAAGGATCGGGACAGCATCTGGCAACCGGTGTTCCGCAAGGAAGGCAGCAGCGTGGCTTTTGATTTCACCGGCCTCGGCAACCGCTCTGTGACCGTTTTACGCTCCGATGATCTCACCCACTGGTCCGCGTGGCCTGTCGATGGAAATGACGGATTGCCGCTCAATCCCGACAGTGTCCATACGCTCACCGGACCCAGTGATTTCGAGCGGGAGTTCTACCGCTTCGAAATCAAGGAACGCTAGTCTTGCCAGTATTCGTGCTTCACCCAGTCGACCTCCATCACCCATTCGCCGCTCATCGGTGAGTCGGTGATCTTGGCGAAGTTGAGGATCGCGAACATCGGCTCGGGGTAGTTGTCGCCTTCGCCCACGTTGCGATGGACCTCGACGCCGTCGACCCGGTAGACGAGATCGCTTCCGACCCACTCGACGGAATACTCGTGGTATTCGCCCAAAGTCGCCTCGACCGCCGTCCGCAAGGACCACCAATCGCCCTTGTCTTCATCAAGTCTCTTGATCGCGCCGGTCGTGAAATGATCCGCCCCATGATCGCCATGGTGCTCGAAAATATCAATTTCACCGGAGCCCGGCATCGGCCAGGGGACGTTCTCGTCCGCTTCCTGCACGGGTGGCTCGTTGTTTCGGGCACCGAGCAGCCACCAGGCGGGAAACATACTGGCCTGACCATTGTCCCAAACTTTCAAGCGCGCCGTCCACTTGCCCTTGATGAATTCCTTGCGGTTCTTGGAGGCAATCCGCCCCGCGACGTATTGGGTATCCGGGTGCTTGTTGCCGTGCTTGTCGAGGTTATCACAAGGGCAGGCCTCGCCGATGTTGATCACCTTCAGTTTGAGTGAACCGTCACTGACTTCCCGGGTGCCGAATTCATTGTCGGGGACATAGCATTGGAATTCGTTGTTCACCCAGAGCATCTGGTCCTGCCAGTTGTCGGGATTGAAGGTGTCGAAGTCGTCGAAGAAGTCGACCTGCCAGCCGCTGGTCAATCTTGGTTCGCCTTTCGCCTCCGGCTCGCTCGACTCACGGCTTGTCTGGCGTTCGGAGCAGGCACAAGAAAGCAAAGCTGAAGCGAGAACGACGGTGAATGAAAAAGGTTTCATGGGTCTTGGTGGGTGAGTTTCAAAAGGGAGAGTTGATCAAGGAAAACAAAGCCCGACTCGACACGCGGATCGAATCGGGCTGAGGAGTGAATTGCGTGGCTCAGGCACCTGTCGTTTTGCGTCGGGAGCGGTGACCGAGCCACATCAGAGAGCCGAGGGCACACAAGCCAGCGGCTGTAGGCTCGGGCACGGCGGTGTAGTTGATCACCGGCCATTCGCCCTCCTGGCCTGCTTCGCGAAGCGTGATGCTGTAGCCGTCATAGGCGGTGGCATATGCATCTCCCGCATAGCTCAAGCGTAGGAAAACATACTGGCCAGCGCCGTTTCCGCCGTCATACGCACCATTGAGGTAAGACAGTAGGGCGGCATCGCCACCTGCATCGGTATTGTTGTTGGGAGCTCCGACAAAGCCGACCGGACTCGCAGGCGTCAGGAAGCTCTCCTGGATCAGCGTGGCACTCGGATCAATCGCGGAACCGTTGTAATAGTCTGAGGTGGCGATCAGGGGACTGGCGTCGGTTCTCACCGCATAGAGATCGATGTCCGTCACGGTGGTCGCGCCTCCGGTTTGGAAGAGCATGACGCCCAGGTCCGCGCTGACGAACGGATTGGCCACAGCTCCGAAGTCCGGTAGCTGGAATGGCAGGACTGCGGCCGTCAAACCGGGGCCAAACCACTCTCCGATGGCCGCACGGAAATTTCCGAAAGTATCAGGATGGACCTGAGGCCAAGGATCGGCCGGAGGCAAGGTATCCCTTACTTCGATAAATCCGTCGTTGGCATCCGAAAAGATCAAGGCGCCCTGAGCCTGCTGGCCGAGCAGCATCAGGGTGCTGGTGAGGGTGACGAGGGCTTTCCCTGCGGAGAATTCCGCCAAGCACCTGCCTTCACAATTGATCCAAGGTTGGGCCATGGTTGGTGTCTTTGTCTTCATGACGTTAATTGGTTTCAATTCCGCCGCCCATTCCGCCTTGTATCCGCAGTCGGATGACTTTTTTGTGGTTTACTCTATTCCAAGTCGTTGTTTCACGCTGACGAAAGAGTCCATCAAAGTAGACAAATATAATTTCAAGATGCATCCCTCAATCGAGGGGTTTGTTGTCTTAAAAGCAGAAGCGACCAACCTACTTAAAGGATAACTGCCCGCGGCTTCCTGGGGACTTCACGGGTAAGAACAGATCGGCTGAGCCACGGAAAAAAATACCCCGCCTTGAAGCAAGGCGGGGTGAGAGGAAGGCGAGGGGTTTGGCTGGATTTCTACCTCTTGCGACGAAGTAGTGTAGCTCCCATTACCAAAATCACCAAGCTGGCGGAAGTTGGCTCGGGAACTGCCAAAACGTCCACGAGCTCGGTTCCGAGGCGGAACTCATCCAAGGCCTGATCGGGATTCCCACCGAAGGCTGCAAAGGCAATGCGATCGAAGGCAATGCTCGGAACGGTGATCGTGCCATCAGCCAAACCGGGGGTGATCCCCGGGTTTCTCCAAACGCTCACGGTATCATCGGCTCCATTGACCAAATCGAATTGAATCAAGTAGAAATCTGAGTTGGTCGTGGCGGCACCAAGGCTAGAGGATAGCGCTGTATTGTTTACCTTGGAGTAAATATTGCCGTCGTTCGGTCCGTCGCCGGCGATCAAACCAAGTTGGAAAGCTCGGCTGGGATCTCCATCGTCTCCATTGAACATTTCAAAAACGGTGTAGTCAGTGGCATTGAGGGTCCCATCTCGCATCAGCAGGCTCACATAAATGGTCTGCGTCACCGAGTCATTGTAGCTAGTCGAGAGATTTCTCCATGCCCGACCGTTGATGTCCATCAGCCCTTTATTACCACCGGGCGTCAGAGTTCCAGCGGTTCCTGTCAGGCTGCCTGCGTCAATGAGCCCGGAACCGCGCCACGAACTGGAAAACCCTAGGCCGCCATTGCTACCATCGAGAAACGGGTCGCCCGGTGGTGGGTAGTCGAATGATTCGTAGCTAACGAGGGTTGCGTTGGCGCTGGATAGGGCTCCAAAAGCGAAGGCACCCAGCGCGAATTTAGTGAGATTACTGGTCGTTTTTTTCATTGGATTGTTTTTTGAGTCTATTTTTGTCGTATCGTATTGAGTCGGATTTCCTCGCTGTGTCAAGATTTTACCAATCTAGATGAATCGAATGACGACATGCATCCCTCAATCGAGGGGTGGTGTCTCAAACGCTGGCTTTTGAAATCCAGTCTGATCGGCCCGATTGCTGGGCGCTGGCGGATTAATCGACGAGGCATGCAACCATGCCGCTGGTTGTCTGAGCAAGTGGTGTTGGCGAGTCTGATTCGCGGGCGGACGAGGATGTTACCGGTTTGTTCTCGGAACATGCAGGAATTGCCAATAGCAAACGACCGCGCCCGGCTTTGTCCAAGTCCGGTCTGCCGAGTTGAAGTGGCTTTCGAGATCGAGCGCCGCTGCTCGGATCGGGGCGCTTCATGCGCTAGACGAGAGCGTCAAGCTCTATCGGTAGGGCTTCCGCTTTGACCGATTCTGCCAACAAAAACAGGCCGCCCCCGGAAGGGCGGCCTGTAAGAAGTGTTTAAGGACGAATCCTTGGATTAGTTGCGACGGCGGAACAGCAGTCCCAAGGCACCCATACCAAGCAGCAGGGCGCTGGATGGTTCAGGAACCGCCTGAATGTTGTCGAACCAGACTGGGTTGTCGCCTCCGTTGAACTCAACATCGAGTGCGAGGAACAGAACCTCCACAGTGTCAGCCGGCGCGATGGCCTGCACTTGGGCGAAGACCCATTCGTTGACTGGCGAAGCGGAATTGAGCAGGTCGGATTCTGCTCCCGGGTTGGCAACGTTGTTATTACCAATCAAGACATTTTCATTAGGAAGGACAATGTCACCACCACCAATGTTGCGGAAGACGATCTTGAAGAGACCGAAGCTTGCACCTGCCGGAAGAGCAGTCTCCGTAAGCATGTAGCCGGAGAGGGTGAATACCTCTCCCGGGGCTGCTGCGAAGGACTGGTTGACTTCGGGGACGCCATTCACAGTGGCGGCGGTTGTCAATTGTGCGGCGAAGTTTCCTTCCTGAGCGCCAATGCCCGGTGCTCCGACTGTGGAGGCGAACGGGTTGGTGGTCCATCCGGAGAAGTCACCGGTTTCGAATCCTCCGTTTGCCAGAGTGACAGCGGCAGTTGCAGGGATTGCCAGCAAGCCGAGGGCGGCCAGCGATGCGATAAGTGGTTTTTTCATTAAATGGTTTGGTGTTTGTCTTGTTTTCCTAGGTCTCGGCTCTTGTGAGCTTGCCGGGCGATTGAATACCACCGACACCCGGCGTCAATACAATTGTGCAATTTAATGCACGCCAGACCTCATCACAGGCGGGCGGCTTGAAAAGCCGCTTTCCCGATGGTCGCGGTTTTAATCGTTTTCGAGCGTTGCGCGGATTTCCGCTTCGCGGTGGCCGAACTGCGCCAGCGCGGGAATGATGCGCTCGAGGGTGCTGGCCCCGATGTAGTAGCTTTCAAAACCGTCGCTTGTTTGGCTGGTGAAGGCTGACCGCACGAGCCCAAGTTGTTCACTGCGCGGGACCGATTCCAGAATGGGAATACCGATCCTGGCGAGCATTCGTTCGGATTCGAGCGAGCGTGCCACGACACCTGAGACCAAAGCTGGGTCGGCCTGGTTCTGCGCGATGCTGGTGGTGAATTCCGGCAGGGCGTCGGGACGATCTTCGAGGTAGTCGCCGACTTTTCTTCCGACTGTCGCGCGTGCTTGCGGGTCATTCGCCAGGATTCCCGCAGAAGTTTCCAGAAATTCGCTGGGCGAGGCGGACTTGCTGTAACCCGAGAGAAAAGTATCGAGATCGAAGGTCCTCGATCCACCAGATGTCATGAATTCGAGGGCCGCTTGGGGATCGCGCTCGGACCATGCTTGCCAGAGCATCTCCGGAGGCTCGTAAAAGCGACCACTTTTAGGAAGTTGCAGGGAGTCTTCATGTTTCTTCCAAGCGGCGGCAAACGAGGCGAAATCGAAGTCACGTGGGAATTCCCCGCCCCATGTCCAACCTGAAGAGCCGTGATCGGGAAGCCAGCTATCTTTGTAGTATTCGAACAGGGTGGTCCAGCCGGCTTTTGCGGAGGCTTCACCAAGGCCGGACGGGAAATCGAACTGGCCATCGTCCTTGCGCAGCATTTCCTTCGAAAGGCGGATCGCTTCCTCTGGTGAAGTGTCAGTCTTGGTGCCGATGACCGATTTGAGAAGCTCGTGCGGGTTCTCGGTGGACATGGCGGAGTTGAGAAGCTGGTCGAAATTCTGAGCGACCCACTCCGCGTTTTCCTTTTCGTCGATGACTTCCTTGAAGAGGT
Organism: Haloferula sp.; assembly: GCF_049672945.1. NCBI lineage: Bacteria > Pseudomonadati > Verrucomicrobiota > Verrucomicrobiia > Verrucomicrobiales > Verrucomicrobiaceae > Haloferula > Haloferula sp. The sequence goes on from NZ_JBATWY010000088.1 coordinate 25,703, forward strand.
AGTCGCGATTTCCCGTGTGCTCGATGCCGAGAATCCAGGCAATGGTGCCGTTGGGATCTTCCTCCATGGACCGCTTGAGCATGGTTTCGATGGAGGACTTGAGATCGTAGTCGAGTCCGTCCGGACTGCTTTCGGCAAGCAGTTGTTCCAAGTGAGCGAAGAGGTTTTCGGAGTCGATGGCTTCGAGGATTTTCTCCCGACCGGAATAATCGGACGTCGTGAGCTGCGAGGCGAAATCGGCGGGTGGTCGGTAGGATGGCGCGCTGCTTGGTGAGAGGGCTTGTTCGCGTCTCGGAACTTCTTTGGCGTTGGCTTGGAGCTCCAATGCTGGATTGTGGCTGCCGACGAAGTATCCGGCACCGAACAGGACAAGCCCGGCGATGGCGATGATGAGCGGATGGGCGCGCATGGGAAACTCCTGGAAGGTTTTTACGAAGGTGGAATCGGGAAAGCGAGTTTGGAACTCGCTAGCCTTATCCCGGGAGCTTGAGGAAATCGATGAAGGTCAAAAGGTTTGGCCTGATCTCGTTTCTGAAGTGAAGAGCTGTTTTTTCGCGTTCGTAGTTCCGCCTTCAGGCGGTTCCCTGGGGTGCCTCGGCCTCCTGAAGGAGGAACTACGAACGTTTTGAGGTCGGCCCTTTTCCGAATCACCACGCCCGGTCGCCGCGTTCGTCGTAGGGGAGCCAGAGGAGGCGAGTTGATCGGGCCACCCATTTCGAATCCCTTAAAACCATGCGAATGGAAGCCTCCAACCCGCGTCGTAAGGAACTGCGCCAGTCGGACCAGATTGAATCGACCCATCCCGGCGATGGCTTCCAACCGGATACGCTATTCAAGCTTGGTGGCATCGTGGGCGACAGGATGCTGAAACCCGCAGAGCACCGTCGATTCACGACTGCACGACGCCGACGTAGATTGAGTTGGGCGGTGTGAAGTAGTTGCCCGAGGAAAGCGGGGTGGGCAGATCAGCTTTGCTGATTTTCACGGAGTGGCGTAGAGCAAGGCGATGAGGTCACGCAGGGCCTCGGCGTCCTTGGCTGATAGGGTGTCGATCCGCTTGACGAAGCGGGCGAGGCTGACCGCCCGGATTTGATCCACCATGATTTCGGCGGCTTTTCGCGCACAGGAGATTTGGAGTCGGTGAGCCCATTGAGGGTGGAGCGAGGTGGTCAGGGGGCAGACCACCGCCATTCCGGTTTGATGCATCGGATTGGGACTGATCACGACGCACGGGCGCGTCTTCCTGACTTCTCTCCCCGCAGTGGGGTCGAGACTTACCAAATGGACCTCGTAGCGCTGGACGAGCGGTGGGGACTTAGAAACCGGAGTCTTCTTCGAGGCCATCACTAAGTCCGGATTCGGCCCATTCGAGAGCGTTCCTTGAGTCGGATTGATCGGAAGCCATGGCGGCGAAGGATTCCTCGAGAGTGAGTTTGGAGCCTGCCGCCGGTGTGATCAGAATGCCGTCCTGAACGGGCTTCATAACGAATCCCCGATCCAAGTGGTAGGAACGGATGAGCTTGGCTGGGATCCGTGCTCCCCTGGAGTTGCCGATTTGGATCGGTTTCTGGATCTTGTCCATGGACTTACTGTAATTACATCTGGGGCGATGACAAGGATCGATGCCGGGGTGTAGCGAGACATGGGAGTGAGGTAGGGAAAAGAAAGCGGACCGTGCGACGCTCCCGCGCTGATCAACCCCAGGCTGGCCTGCCCCGGAACGGATAAGCGCGACAGCGTCGCGCGGTCCTTTTTTGCTACCACGCCCGGTCGCCGCGTTCGTCCTAGCGGAGCCAGAGGAGGGCGATGGAGGCGAGGGTGGGCTTTTGGGTCTCGATTAATCGATTGTTACCACGCGGTAGAATTGCTGCGGGTCGTTTTTGGGCTCTGGATTTTTCCAAGTGATGGATTGCGATTCTGCCGACAGGATGGGTCCAAGGGTGCGCCACTCCCTCAGGTTTTCAGAAATCTCGATTTGGTAGTCGCTGTTCGGATTCGTTCTGAATTCGAGACAAGGCTTCCCGTCGGTTCCGAAGAACATTGCGATCTCAGGAATGGGTGGGGCACTTGAATCCATCGAGTCCCAATCCGGCAGCAGCTCGATTTGCAAGTCGGGGGAAAGGTTCAAATCGGGGCGAGAGGCAAGGTACTGCAAGACAACGATTCGGTATCCCATGGGAGAGATCGGCCCAGCGAGGTCAACGAATCCCCCGCCTGAGGCATTGTAGAGGACGGCGTTGTCGGGCAGACCTGTGACTTGCAGACGAGCGCCGGATATTGTCCATGGGGAGGTATTGTGAATGATGGCGAACTGAAAATAGAGACCGGCGAGTTCGTCGAAAACAGCTTCAGTTTCGAGGCCGATGGCGAGGTAGGTGGAGTCGAATTGAAGTTCGTAGGCACCGGCATCGGGCTCGGGCCCAACACGACGGAAATAAGGGGCGCCACGCTGGTCGAACTCCGCCGACTCGGAATCCACTGGGAGGCCGAGATCAAGCGCCGGACTGTTAGATAGGATCGGAATGGTGCGGGTGAAGCCGCCGTGAAAGCCGAGTTCGCCCAAGGCTGTCTCCCCCAATGAAGTGGAAAGGCTACCGGGGTGACTGGCGAGGACCGGCTCCCCTCCTTCAGAAATTCCAGCAAACAAGTTGCCTCCTTGATCGTAGTCGTTGTTGATGATTTTGATATCTCCTGTTCCTGCTAGAAGGCAGTTCCGGAACGAGGCTCTGCCTGATGCGAATCGATTTTCTCCGATGAAGCTGCAGTGAGAGACTTCTGCGGCGCCTCCCAAGGTAAGGTCCGTGCCGCCGTTGTGGGCAAAAGTGCAATTTTCGATGGAAGGAGGGAGGCCAGAACCCCGTCTGATGGAGTCCCCCGTGTTCGCGGTGAAAAGGCAGCGTTGAATGACCGCAGCGTTATCCCGATTGTAGAGATCGAGGACCCGTTCGTTGTCGATAAACTCGCAGTCTTCGATGAGCATCGTTCCGGAATAGCGGACGGACTCGACGACAAGCGAAGATCCTCGGATGACCAAGCGGCGAAGCGTGAGATCCTGAGTTCTTGCGGCTCCTCCTGCACCCGAAATATGGAACAAGGGTCCTCCGTTCCCTTGGATGGTGACCCTTCCCGGGGACTTCGGACCTTCAATCGTGAAGCCCTCTCGCAGGCCGTATCGCCCCGGACTCCCGAAATCCAGGTTCACGGTGACCGGGGCGAGGCTGAAGGGAACGCCTTCGGCATTGTCGAAACGAATGATCTCGATTCCCGGTCCCAACTCGGCGTTTTCGATGGCTTGGCGAAGGGATCCTTCGCCACTCGCCGTGGTGCGAGTGACTACGGTGTCGTTCCACGAGATGATGAGCGACAGCGGTGGCTGAGAAGAGTAGTCGCTGCTCAGGGAAATCGACTCCTGAGCTTCTGCATGAAGATCGTCGTTGGGAACAAGATCTATCACCTTGCTTTGCTCCGCTCCTTCGAAAGGTATGCGAAAGTAATCGCCGTTGTCGCTGCTAGTCAGCGGTAACTCGATTCCGTTGTGGAGTACAGCGAAGTCGCTACGGGTTGCCGACCCACCGGAGTTTTGGGTGAAGAAAACCCTTGTTGCTGCACTTGTTTGGCTTAGGCGAAACACACGGAGTCTAAGCGGTGAGCCGCCCTCTTTTAGGCGAGTCTCTCGCGGGTCCAATCCGAAGATGGATCCCTGAGCGTTTGAAACCGTGCCGTGGAGGATCGGGATGATCACGGAGCTTTGCGCAAGGATGGCGAGCAGATTCCCCGTCGTTTGGAGCCCTCCGATTTGCGGGCTTAGATCGAAATCCCTGAAGCCACGATCGTTTGGAAGAGGCAGGTCCGCTTCCTGAAGGTTGAGCGCTTCGACCCCATTCAGATACACCACCAGCGGCCCGCCTTCGATCTTGAGGGACAAGGTCAGGTTCGCGGGTGTCGTCGAGACATCGAACGACTGCTTCATGCGAATGGATTGGAAGAAGTCGATCGTGGAGACTTCAGCAGCATGCTCCGGCCCACCGATGCCAAACCTGGCTTCGCTCCGCAGCGGCGCGGAACCCGGGAGAAACCAGTTCGTCGGAATGTTGCTCGACTGAGATGTGTAGGTTCCCGGACTCCCGTCGGCGACGAAGATTAGGGTGGGGTTTTCCGGAGGTTCCTGAGCCTGAAGGTGGAGGGAACAGCAAAGAAGGATAGGGAGGAGTCTCTTCACAGTGGAGAACACATCAACAGGGAAACTTATAAAGTAAATACAAAAGATATTTAAAAGATGCGGCCAGTGTGAGCGGCCGGACCGCGCGACGCTGTCGCGCTTATCAAGTCGAGCCAGCCTACCTCCGGAACAGATCGGCGCGACAGCGTCGCGCGGTCCAATTTGAATCACCACGCCCGGTCGCCGCGTTCGTCGTAGGGGAGCCAGAGGAGGGCGATGGTTTCGACCTTGGTGTTGGCGCGGGTGGGCTTGAGCGTTTCGGTGTCGAGCTCGAGGGCAGTGGGGGCGAAGGCTTGAGTGAGTTCTTCGATGTCCCGCTGGAGTTCCTGCTCCAGTTCATTCATCTGCTCTTCGATGCCTTCGACCTTCTCTTCGGCGCGGGCGACGTCGCGATGTTGCTGGAGGGCGTAACCGGAGCGTTTGACGGAGGTGGTGGCGCTTTTGCGTCGCCCACCGAGGATGCCGCCGAGAATGCTTCCGAAGACACTGCCTGCGGCGTCGAGCTTGGCGGCGGTGGCCTGGCTTTTCTCGCGGGCGAGGGTGCCTTCGGCAGTGCGCTTGCGAGCGGTGAGCGTTCTTAGTTTGGATTCGGTCTTGTCGCGGAGTTTCTCAACGGCTTCGTCGCGTGCTTCACGGGCGGCATGGGCGAGACGGGTGCGGAACTCGGCTTCGGATTCGCCGAGCTGGGAGTACTGCTTGAGGTCCTTGCAGACGAAGATTTCAGCGCGCTCTTCGCGGTAGAGCCAGTCGGAGAAGTCCTTGTCGACCTGTTTGTAGTTGTCGGCGTTCATGGCGAAGCCGGGGAGTTCCGCGAAGCCCGCGCCGGGAGTCGGTTCGGATCCGATGTTCTCGGGATTGAGCGGCGGGGGCACCTGCTCGTCCCAGTCGATGCCATCCGCGGTGATCGGGTTGACCTTGCGGACTTTGCGGGTGGCTTCGACGTCGGCTTTGGTGGAGGAAAAGGTGACGGCTCCGACGCGCAGCAGGTGGGGGCGATAGGTGACGCCTTCCGGATCACCGGCGACGGGTTGGAATTTCTCGATGACGCCGGTTCCGACGATGGGGCGTGAGCTTGGTGCTACGATGGATGCCGTAGACATGGCCATGGGGTTGGTCTTTTCGGCTTGGCGGATGGAATCCGCCGCCACGGTTTCGAAGGCATTCCGCTTCGGATCCATCAGCTCTTTGATTTTGCCGCGGGTCAACGGACCTGTTAGATAAGACATCACCCAGCGGACGTGGAACAGCACGGGCTGGTCCTCGTGGACGTTGTTCATCAGGAAGACGCGGGCACCGAGCCCGGAGAGCAGTCTTTCGATTTCCTTGCGGTTGAATTTTGCATTCTGTGAGCCGGCGGCGCCTTCGAGACCGTCGAGGACGCGGAGTTTGTCGCGCTCGGTTTGCAGGCGGCCGAGGAACCAGGTGCCGATGTTGGAAAGGGCCTTGTAGTCGAGGTCGACGGGGTTTTGCGTCGCGAGCAGGCAGCCGAGTCCGAAGGCGCGGGCTTGCTTGAGCATGGTCATCATCGGCTTCTTGCTCGGCGGGTTGGCCGTCGGAGGGAGGAAACCGTAGATTTCATCCATGTAGAGCAGGGCGCGCAGCGAGGTGGTGCCGCCCTGGGTGCGCATCCAGCCGAGCATCTGGTTGAGCAGCAGGCTGACGAAGAACATGCGTTCGCTGTCGCTGAGGTGGGAGATCGAGAAGATCGAGACGCGCGGTTTTCCATCGGGAGCGTGGAGCATTTTCGCGATGTCGAGCGGCGGGCCTTCGAGCCAGGTCGAGAAGCCGGGGGAGGCGAGCAGGTTGTTGAACTTGAGTGCGAGGGATTGGCGCGTCCTGGCGTTGCAGAAGGATTCGAGGTCGATGACGCCGACTTTGTCGAAGGGTGGTTTCTGGATGTGGCGGATCAGGGTTTCCAGCGAGAGGTCGCGTTCGTCGCGCCATTCGTGGGCGAAGATGTTCGAGAGCAGGATCGCTTCGGGGGATTGGATCGGGTCGGCGTCGACACCGACGAGGGAGAGCAGGGACGAGACGGTGGATTCGATGCGTTCGCCGAAGAGTTCGCCGTCGTCGACGATTTCGAATGGCGGGGCGGCGAGGGATGAGAGGATCGAAACGGGGATGCCGGCTTTCGAGCCGGGGGTGAAGATGTTGATGTCGACCTTTTCCTTGAGGGTCTTGATCCGCTCCGGTGTCTGGCCCCAATCGGCGAGACCCTTTTTCCACATGTCGGCGGTCTTGGCGGCGAAGTCGTCGGGTGAGAGGCCTTTTTTGGTGGCGTCGTCTTCATTGATCCACGGGCGGAAATCGGCAGGGGCGAGTTCGGGGAATTGGAGCAGGAGGTTGGAGATGTCGCCTTTGGGATCGATGACGATTGCCGGGATGTTGTCCATCGCGGCTTCTTCGAGCAGGCCGATGCAGAGGCCGGTTTTCCCTGAGCCGGTCATGCCGAGGACGACGCCGTGAGTGACGAGGTCTTTCGAGTCGTACATCACGAGGTCATCCTGCACCTGCTTGGTCTCGAGGTCGTATGCCTTGCCGAGATAGAAGGAGCCGAGTTTCTCGAAGTCGCTGGGGCCGGGGATGGCGGGTGTCATTGGGGTAGATCAGCTGAAGGAGAAGGAGGGTGGAAGGGAGAAGTGTCCGATGTTGCGAGCGGTTGCAAGCCGCCGCTGGCCGATTTCAAGGGATGATCGTCGCTGGAATGGATCATTCCGCAAAGACGGAAAGTTCACGCATCCGTGATGCTTCTCGCTGGACCAAAGGGTGTTAGATGGCTTATTCACATTCCGAATCCCCCTGGTCCCCCCCCAATGAATACCCCCCAATTCATGGTGGCGGTGGCTTTTTGCGCCACCACTGCCGGCTTTTCGCAAAGCATCTCCGAGTCCGTGTATGACCTTCCGGGTGAAACCGGTGGCCTCTTCAATTATTTGCCGATCGAGCAGCAGGTCGAGTATGGCGACAGCGCCCAGCTCGCCGGGACGAATCGACTTCTGACCGAGGCTTCAATGGCGATCTACTCGAACATCGCGCGTACCGGCACGGTGACCTTTTCGTTGTATGAGGCGATCCCAGCGGATTTCAACTTTCCGCCGGATTTCGAAGTCGGCCAACCGGGAGTGACGCCGGGCGAGCTGGCGGACTTCAAGCCGGCCGTGGATCCCCTTTGGACCTCGGGCCCGACCTCGGTGACCTTTGAGAGTGATGGGCCGACGAATCTGAATCTCACCACGCTGGTGTTCTCGGACATCAATACGCTGGTGCCTGATGATTTGTTCTGGTCAATCAAGTTTGAGAACTTGAGCAACTACGTGGATGGCGGAAGCTTTGGGCCGAAGCTTGAGGATGCGGCCGACTTGGGCCCTGCTGGGGCGGGGACGGACCCCAGCCGCCTCTACCAACGCTCGAGTGACCGCTTTCTGGGTGACTGGTTTCCGATCTGGCTCGATATCGATGAGCCCCCGACGAGCACCCTTTCGCTCCAGCTTTCGGCGATTCCAGAACCGGGTGTGGCGATGCTCTCGCTGTTGGGAACGCTGGTGTTGCTTCGCCGTCGGCGACCCGCTTCAGTCGGGGGGTGAGCAAGGCATTGATCGAAGCAGCCCGGGTGCAGGCGGATCGTTTGCGGCCGCTTTCCTTTTCCAAGGCGGCCTACGTTTATCTGCCGACCGACTACGCGCGGATTCCGCATGAGAAATACCTGAGGCGCTTCGGCAAAGGTCGGAAGCGGGTGCTGATGCTGGGGATGAATCCGGGGCCGTATGGCATGGCGCAGACCGGAGTGCCCTTCGGCGAGATTCCGGCGGTGCGGGATTGGATGGGGATTTCGGCAAAGGTGGTGAAGCCGGAGCCGGAGCATCCGAAGCGGCCGGTGGATGGCTTTGATTGCGCGCGCTCGGAGGTGAGCGGACGGAGACTGTGGGGCTTGTTTTCCGAGAAGTATCCCGAGGCGGACGACTTCTTTGCCGAACACTTTGTGGCGAACTACTGTCCGCTGGTGTGGATGAGCGAGACGGGTGCGAATATCACGCCGGACAAGCTTCCGAAGGAGGAGATGGTGCCGGTGGAGGCGGCTTGTCAGGAGCATCTCGAAAGAGTCATCGCGGCACTCAGGCCGGAATTTCTGATCGGGGTGGGGGCTTATGCGGAAGGGAAGCTCAAGGAGGCGGCGGAGCGGATCGGGTATGAGGCGAAGCTTGGGAAGATCCTTCATCCTTCGCCGGCCTCGCCTGCGGCGAACCGTGGCTGGGCGGAGGCGGCTGAGAAGCAGTTGAGGGCGATGGGGGTGTGGTAGGGTGGGCGAGATAGGCGGAGGGATTGGTCTGCACCGCGAAGACTTATAGGTGCAGGCGGGTGGATATTCGATCCATCATGAAAGAGGGGGCTTCCAAGAAGCCGGCGTCGAGGACGCGATGGCCGCGGATTTCCAATGGGCTGATCTGGCTGATGTTTTGCGCTTTGGCGGGGACCGGTCTGCTGCTGAGGTGGCGGCTTCCGCCAGGCTCACGCGGTGGGCGGGGCCTTACAGCGCTTGGCTGGGATCGCCACGAATGGGGTGATCTTCACAGCTGGGTCGGCTACGGGTTTCTCTTGATGCTGGTGGTCCATCTGCTGATGCACTGGAGGTGGTTCTGGCAGATTGCGGCGAGGAAACGAAGCTGGCCGCTGGTTATGGGCCTCGGCGGCGGAGTGGTGATCATCGCTGCTTTGGTGCTGCTGCCGGTTCGTGATCGGATCGGGCAAGACGACCACCGGGGCGGTCCCCGCCAGCACCGTGAGGGCCAGATGAGGGAGATGGACCATGAGGAGAGGGACGAATGAGATTGGTCGATCGATGCCAGCTGGATGAGGAGGAAAGCTGTAAAATCAGGAAAAATGAAAGTGTTCATTACAAGGTTCAATAAATTTAAGATAAACGAACAAATAAAGCTTGAAGATCAGAGCTTATGATTTCACTTTTCATGAAAAGTGAGATCTTCAAATTATCCGGACTTATTGAATGAGATCGAAGAATCGATCAGGGACTTCAAGGTGACGGTGCTACTGGGGCCGCGGGGGATTGGGAAAAGGGCCTTGGTCGAGGGACTCGAAGTGGCGGAGGAAAACTACTTCAATCTAGAGGACGCCATGGATCAGGCGCGCTTCGAAAATCCGAGGGAGGCGCTGGGTGGGTTGAGGAATCTGGTGCTTGTCGAGGGATTGCATCGGCAAGGGGAGTGTTTCCGTGACCTGCTGGATCTGGTGACGAGCTGGGGAGGCCCGTCGCGGTTGCTGATTCTTGCGAATGTCTCGCCCGCACTGATGAAGGGGGGCACTGAAGTCGCCCACGGCAAAGTCAATTTCATCGAGGTCGGAGGACTGAGCGATCGGCATCTTGCGAAGGGTGATCAGGAGCGACTGTGGTTGAGAGGAGGATTTTCCGGCTCATTTTTCTCCGATACGGATGAGAAGAGTGTCCGCTGGCGGGAGGTTTTTGTGCAGACATTATTGAGGCGCGACCTCCCCGCTGTGGGGATCGATGTGCCAGCGGAGCGGATGCTGCGATTCTGGACGGCCGTTGCGAGGAGGCATGGTGAAGCCTGGAACGGCTCCTTGATCGCGGCGGACTCCGGGATTTCCCATCCCACCGCCCGCTCCTATCTGGATGTTCTGACGGGTGCCTTCATGCTGCGTCAGCTGCTGCCATTTCCTGTCGGGGGAACGAAGCGGGTGGTGAAGGCCCCGAAAGTTTTCCTTCGAGATTCCGGGCTGTTGCACAGCCTGCTGGAGATCGAATCGCTGGATGCGCTGAGAGCTGATCCAATCCACGAGGCCTCGTGGAAGGGCTTTGTGTTGGAGCAGCTGGTGTCCGGGCTGGGATTGGAGCCGGATGAGATGTTTTTTTGGGCGACTCATGGCGGGGCAGGGCTGGATCTGGTCGTTGAGCGGGAGGGGAAGCGCTTTGGTTTTGAGTTCAAGCTGACGGACGAGCCGCGAGTGACGCATTCGATGACGATTGCGAAGGCGGACCTGGGGCTGGAAAAGGTCTGGTTGGTGCATCCCGGCGAGTCGTCTTTTCCGCTCAGGGATGGGATGGAGGCGCTGGGTATGGCTGGGAGCCTGGACCGCACGACTTTGTCGCGATGAGCTGAACGGGGGTTGTAGGTAGGGTTGATGAGCGCGACGGCGTCGCGCGGTCCGGTTCCGTTCCGGGTGGCTCTGGTCCTGAGGCGGGAAGCCGGGCCTTGAGAGATTTGGCTTGCTGTTTCTGTAGTTTCAGATATTTCAGAAACTAAAGAAAGAGAACGCGATGAAACTACCTGAGCAAATTGAAGGAATCGAAGTTTACTATGATGGGCGCTGCGGGATGTGCTGCAGCTTTCATGAATGGATCAACCGGCAGCCGCGGGCGTTTGGGATTGAGTTTATTCCTTACCAAGCGGTGCATGCGGAGCAGGTTTTTCCGGGACTCGGGACACTTGATCCGGCGCGGGAGATGGTGGTGAGGACGAGCGAGGGTGGGATTTTCCGCGGAGCGGAGGCTTGGGTGTGGTGCCTGTATAGTTGTGCGAACCATCAGACGGCGGCGCGTCGGCTGGGTGGGCCGGGGCTGTTGCCGGTGGCGATTCATGCTTGCCGTGTGCTGGCGGCGAATCGTCATGCGCTGAGCAAGGTGTTCTTCCGGAGCGAGGATAAGAAGGTGCGGGAAGAGCTGCATCGGATGGAGGCGGCGGAGTGTGAGGGGGAGTTTTGTGTGATGAAGTGAGGGCAAACGAGGGAATAGAACGATGAACGCGATGTATTTGGAGTTGGGTTTGCGGGTGGCGGGATTGGTTTTGTTGGGATTGGTGGTGGCGAATTTTGTAGCGGTGAGGCGGTGGGATTATGCGGGGAATCTGGCAGGGTGTTCGGTGATCGTGCGGCAGGTCTTTTATGTGCACTGCGCTTACATCGTGGCGATCATTGCGGCACTGGCGCTGTTGTGCTTGGGGTGGCCGCACTTGTTTTTGCAGCCCGGGATGGGTCGGGTTGTCAGTGGCTTCTTTGCGGTTTTTTGGGCAAGCCGGGTGGTGGTCCAGTTGACCTACTACGATCGTGAGACACGGCGGAGGGATCGGTTCTGGGATGTCTTCTTCTTTGGAGTCTTCGGATTTTTGAGTGCGGTGTTTGCCGCGGCAGCGTTTTTTCGATGAAGGAGCTATTGCAAATCGGTTTGCACATCGGCGGGTGGTCGCTGGTGGCGCTTTGTTTCGGGAGTTTCTGGATCCCGAAGGCGCTGAAGTGGCGTGAGAAGCTGGCGGGTTTGACGCCGCTGATGCGCGAGCTCTGGTGGACCTATTCGATCTACGTTTGGGGAAGCCACGTGTTCTTCGCGGTGCTGGCGCTGGGGTTTGGCGATTGGCTCATGGCGGGAAGTGGCGCGGCGACGGCGATGTGCACCTTCATGCTGCTGTGGTGGGGCGTGCGTCTTTGGTTGCAGTTCTTTGGCTTTGATCTGAGTGAGGTCGAGGGCAGCCGTTTCAACCGAGTGGCGAAGCATTTGCTGACGCTGCTCTTTGTGGGCTTGGTGCTGCTGTATGCGGGCCTGGTGTTTTGGAATCTGGGTTGGCTGGGAGGAGGCGGGGGATGACTGGAGTGATTCCGGTTCTGGTGGTGCTGGGGATTGGGGCGGGGTTGCTTTTGGCGAAGCTGCGGGTGGTTTGGTTGAGGCGGATTGTCGGTTGGGTGGTGCTTGGAGGTTTGGTTTTGGGTGCGGATGTTGTGTTGAGGGATGTTGGTGCGGTGGGTCGGATGGTGGGGATTTGCTGCGTGTTGCTTGGGGGGATGAAGGGATTGGTCTATGCGGAGTGGGCGCGGGCGGAGAAGCTTCCTGCTACTAGGGTTCTCGTATTTGCTTTTTGTTGGTTCGGAATGGATCCGGGGAGTTTCCGCGTGAGGAGGGTGGGCTTGAGTTGGAAAGGTGATGTGAAGTTGGGTTCGGGGTTGATGCTCGTCGGGACGCTCGGGGCCTGGTTGGTGTGGGCGATGGAGTGGCGACACATTTTGGTGATGTTCTTGCCGATGAGTCTGGGCTTTCACTTTGGGGCCTTGCGGGTGCTGAAGGGAGGCTTGCGGGCGGCGGGCTTTCCGGTGAGGACGCTGTTTCCCAATGTGCTGGAGGCGAGGGGTGTGGGGGACTTCTGGAGTCGGCGCTGGAATGTGGGCTACTCGCAGATGATGCAGCGGCTGGTTGGGCGGCCAGTGGCGGGGATGGCAGGCCAAGGCGCGGGGGTGATGGCGGTATTTGTGGGCTCGGGTGTGCTTCACGAGCTGGCGATCACGCTGCCGGTGAGGTCGGGATTCGGGCTTCCGACGCTCTACTTTACCCTCCACGGGATCCTGACCCTGGTGGAGCGGAAATGGGGGAAGCCGATTGGCAAAGTTCCGGCTTTGGTTGCGGTAATGCTACCGCTGCCGTGGCTCTTCCCTCCGGCTTTCCAGAGCGAGGTGATTGAGGCGTGCCTCGGGGTGTTCGGCCTGTTAGAGAACTGTTAGGGAAGGCGCTGTTTGATCTTTGCCAGCGGCACTTCGACGTAGCGCCAGCAGAGCCAGGCGATGGCCCATGAGGCGAGGGCGAAGACGAGGATGCGGAGGTCGAGCATGAGTTGGGAGTCGCCTCCGTTCCAGAGGAAGGGGAGAACCCAGCCAAGAGCCATGGGGACGGTGGCGTGGAAAAGATAAAGGCCGTAGCTGATCTTGCCGATGTACTGCATGGCCGGGGTCTCGAGGAACTTGCCGAGGATGCCGGGGAGCCCATGGAGCGTGGCGGAGATCAGGCCGACGATGGCGATTGAGAGAAAAGTCTGCTGAAGGTGGGCGAGGCCGGGGATGTGATGCCCTGCTTCGCTGAGGCAATAGAGGATGGCGTAGGGGAGGAAACAGATCCACGCGGCGATGTTGATGCGTCGATTGCCGGGCTGGATGCCATTGTCGAAGAGCAGGGCTAACAGGGCGCCAGCACCAAGATAGTCGAGCGCACTGGTGGTGATGGCACCGGGGTGGTGGACTGAGGGAAAGTGATTCTCGAGAACCGCGCGCGAGATCGGCGCGATCGCAATGCAGGTGATGAAGAAGGCTCCGAGCCATTTTCGCGGGATAAGAAAGACGAAGATCGGCCAGAGGAGGTAGAACTGCTGCTGGATCGCGAGCGTCCAGTAGTGGGCGGTGCCGCTCGGATACTGGGGGAGGAGTGCGATGTGGAAGTTCGAGAGCTGGGTGAAATACCACCACGGGTGCTGATTGATGTCGGGTGCCTGCGCGGCGATGGCGAAGAGCATCGCGAGGTAGCAGGGGATCAGGATGCGGAGGGCGCGACGGGATTGGAAGGTGCGGAAGGAGGACCATTTCCATAGCTGGCCGGAGTCCTCGCCGATGCGTCGGTTCTTGAGCAGGATACGGGTGATCAGGAATCCTGTTAGAGTGAGGAAAAAGTAGAGACCGATTTCAAAAGGGAAGGGGCCGCACCATTCACGAGGTGCCCAGTGCAGCCAGATCACGCCGAGCACCCCGACCGCACGCCAGCCGTCGAGTTGGGTGCTGCGGGGTGGGGTGGGCATCGAGGTGGAGCGGGGATTTGCAATCCCCGGGGTGGGTGGCTTGGGGAGGTGGGAGATGTAAGCTCGCCGGAGGGATCGCCGGCGGTTCACCTGTTAAGGGTGGATGATTTCGGGATCACCTGGACGATGAAATGAAAGGAAGTCGTAGAGATTAAGGGTCATCAATTTCTCCGCGCCTGCTTTCTTGGCGGCGACGAGGTGGAGGTAGTCGTAGATCGCGCCGCCTCGGACGCCGCGGGATTCGGCGTCGGCATAGGCTCTCAAAAGTGCCTTTTCTGTTAGGGAAATCGGCTTTGTTTTCGGGGCGAGTTGATCGCGGAGAAGGGATGAGGCATCGCTTGTTGAGATACGGAATCCGAGGCGACCTCCAGTGAGAGTGGAAAATGTTTCGGTGAAGGCATGCGTGTGGACGGCGTGTTTTCCGGAAAGAAGCAAGTGACGACAGGCATCATGATGGGGCGCCGAGGCGATGAGCGCGGCAACGAGCACGGAGGAGTCGAGGGCCAGCATCACTTGCGGTCAGCTTTGATGGCGTCGAGGATGCTTTCCTGATTCAATGGTGGAGCGCCTTGAATGACGGGGAGGCCGTTTTTCAACTCGATCCGGAGGTCGTCTGCTTCCGGGGTGGCTTCGAGTTTGCCGCCGAGCACTTCCAGACGGAGGCGGCTGCCTTCATGCAGGCCGAGTCGGTCGCGAAGCTGCTTCGGAACGACGAGTCGACCTGATTTACCAAGGGTGATGGTAATGCTCATGGCAATATGATTGGCATAGAAAGTGGCATAGGGCAAGTGCAGCGCGGCTGGAAAGCCGCCTTGCCCACCCATGGCGCGTGGTAACGCGCCCCTCCTTTACCGGAGCAGGTTCCAGGCGGTGACGCCGGACTCTCCGATGCTGCGTTCTTTTAGAAGGATGCGGGTGATGAGGAAGCCTGTTAGAGTGAGGAAGAAGTAGAGGCCGATCTCGAAGGGGAGCGGACCGCGCCATGATCGCGGTGCCCAGTGCAGCCAGATCACGCCCAGCACTCCGACCGCACGCCAGCCGTCGAGTTGGGTGGAGCGGTGTGGGGTGGGCATGTTGGGTGGCGCCTCGATCACCTCGTGATTAGGCGACCCTGCGCTCGAGCTGCCTGAATGACACCTCGATTTGCGGTGAACAGGGTGATTCCGCTGACGGTGCAAAAATCGCCATCATCAGAAAGGACCTGTGAAATTCCCGCCTCGCGAAGTGCGTGGGCGGTCAATTGGTCGTATCCGTCCAAGGCGCAATTTTGGAGGTCAGAGATCGCTTGGTCGACCAAAGTTTGATTCAAGGACAGGGGTAATAATGTCGCAATTGAGGAGATGTCAGCGCACACATTCTGAATTTCGGTGACGACTCCAGTTCTAAGGGCTGGGTAGTCGTGGCGAAAATCCTTTGGTCTGGTTCCTCTAGGCACTGAGCGGGAGATTTCTGCAATCTCGTGTTCCGCTTTCTCAATCTGATGGGCGAGTTCAGAAAGCGACAGTCCAACCCAATGGAGCTGAGAGCCGGCTATGACGCAGTTCTGGAGGTAGCGAGGGTAAACCCGAAGTTGCCAACTCTGAGGGCTGTTCGTTCTCATCGAGGCCCGCGAGTAGGTCTGCCAGTACCAGACATTTGTATCCACCCAGATGGAATCAGTTGATCGCGGTCGATCACCGGCGATGTCGACGACATCGGCTTGCACCGTATAGTTCGGCATTAGGCAGCGGCGTGGGCATCAAGAATCTTCTGAAGCCGCTCCCGCACTTCAGGTTTGGCGTAGTGCTCCACGGCAACTTCGAGACAGCGCTGCAATGTGCTCACAGCTTGGCTCGGAAGATTCTGGATCACTAACTGTCTGCGAAGCTCCTCGAGTGATCGATCCGCAAGCAAGGCCGCGATGCTACCGTTAAAATACGGTGACATGTGGATACGGGTGCCCGCGAAGTCCAGTTCTACTATTTCCGGATGGGCAAGCGCTTCCCTCAGCCGGTCGAGAAGAATCTCGCCGTCTTCGTAGGTCATGCAAAGCTCACCGGTCAATTCTCGGACTTGAATCTTCATGGTTTTAGAGGTTTTAGAAGTTCACTAGGGCGACATTCTCGGAGGCAAGACGGTAGAACCGGGAATCGCAGCTGATGCGGATATTTACCATCGTGCCCTCAAACGGGTGGGGGAGAATACGGGATGAAACACCCCCTTGGTCAACGGAAATATAGCCGTCATGGCTGAGGATTTCAAGTTTCCCGCCGTTCACCTGGATGAAATCCCGAAGTAAATCAAGGCCGAGGCCACGACTTAGGCCTTGCTTCGTGGCAGTGGTATTACCCCTAACAAAAGCCCAATCCATGCAGGAATCAGCGGCTTTTTCGGCCTCTCCGACGCATTCACGAACGTTTGAAGGAATTCCGACCCCAAAATCAACGATGGACAGCTGGAGTTCCCGTTTTCGTGGATAGAACTGACCACAGGTGTAGCTTCCCACCGGAGATTGTGAGTGGTCGAAGGCATTCTGGTAGCCCTCGGCCACTCGCTCGATGATGGCGTCCCGAAGCGCGTTGCTCACTTCTACCCAGCCTTGTCCCAGCCAGTGATCTGCGAGGTAGTTCTGATAAGCTGCGGAGTCCCGCTGCCAATCCTCGCGAAATGGAACGGTGTTGCCATAGCCTGGGTGAGCTTCTCCGGCGAAAGCGGGTAGAAAGCCGTTCTTAAGGAGGTTGGTGCGAATCGAGGGTCCAACGTTGATGATCCAAACTGTCGAGCCGCGATACTGGAGCAAACGGATGAGCCCCCCAAGGAATGCAACCGCATTGGCCCGAAGAAAGTCACAGCTCTGAAAATCGAGAGTCACTTTATCACCTGCATGAGTCGCGTCTGCCCAAATTCGCCAAAGGGTACGAAAGTCCCACTGGCTGTCGTTGATACGGGGGACCGTGATCGTTGTCATCCGAATTTTGAAACGAGGCCGAACACCATTCCGCCGGCGCTTTGGTGAAGGACAGCTTTACGTCGAAAACGAAGGAGATTTCCATCCTCTGTCAAATCTTCCACTGGGACGTCGGGAAATTTCGTATCCATTTGATGGGGACTTAACACACAGTCGAGTTGAGTCGCTTTGGATCTTGGTTCGAAATTCAACTTAGAAATTTCATCGAAACGCTGACGAATGATGGGTAGCATCCACCGGCGAGATAAGCCAATGAAGAGAAGGTGTTCCTTGTCGAACTGTGTGAGGACTCCGGCGGATTGGAGTTCTTTTGATGATGTTCGATTGGCGAAGAATCGGTCGATGAATTGCGACCCTTCCATCGGTTTGCCGGTGCCTCCTAGGAGGGAAAGCTTATTGAAGGAAACGAGGTCGTTGGTGCGAAGTAAGGCTGCCAACCTATTCTGAAGAGCGACAGAAAACTGAGTACGGCCCGCAATCTGGCAAATGAGCCAAGATGCCCACGAAAGGCGTTTGAGAATACGAGCATCGTGTGGGTTTCGGTCGTAATCCTCGCCCTCTGGATCGACAAGTCGAACGGTTAGCAGGCTGTTTGGGTTCTTTGAGATGCTAGTAATCGTGCCATAGCGGAGCGCTCGCTGATTGTATCTGGGGTGGCACGTTTTGCTCGAATCCTTCTTCTTGGTTTTGATGCTTGCTTTGTGGCCAGAGATTTCTGCCAATCTATCTACCTTCTCTGTGAAGGCCCCCTTTGCCTCCATTTCGATGAAATCCTTGCCATCGCTGGCGTAGTTCCAATCGAGGGTTTTTCGTCCGTTTCGGCCCGGGATCTCAGGGATCTTCATCCAGTCAGCCTCGTTGAGTCCGTGAATCCGATTGACGACCGCCAGTCCTGCCGCTTCTCCAAGATGCTCGGTGAAAGTATTCCCCAGTGAGTCGCAGTCGTCACATACGTGAAGAGTCTTTCCGTCGTAGTCCACCCACTCTTCGAGTGTTTCGCTGCCCATTTTGATGTCTTGCTTGATTGCCTGAATATCGGGATATCGGCTTGGACTGCGTTCCTTTTTGTGAATGAGAAAATAGGCGAGGAATTCGGCTCCTGGTACTTCGATGGTGCGGCCAGCTACTGACTTGATCTGGGTTGAGTTGGCCCATTTTTCGAAGTCGCTCTTTTCCAAATTGTCGTAAAACTTTACGTCGATCGAAATGGTGGAAGTGGGATTGAGGAGGAACGACATGGTTCGGAGAGGTCAGAGCTCACCACGGAAGGCTTTAGCAAGAAGAGCTGGAGTAAAGGCTGCTAACTCAGCTTCAGTTTCGATTTGGAGGCATCGGAGCTCCGCGTGCTTGGCGAGTATAGAGGTCAACAAATTAGTGATTCGCACTTGTTCCGGATGCTCAGGAATACGGAATCGAAAGCCTCGAAGCGCTGCTTGGTTGATCTTTGGCATCGCATTGCGGTCGGACTTTTCGTTGGCGTAGTAGCTGAAGGAAGGAGCGAGCAAAAGGAACTTCAAAAAATCGCGGGTTATGAGATCAAGGTTTGGTTTAAGCGCATACATGTCGGCGCTGCATAGACCTGAGTAATCTGGCGTGCAGACTTTCCGAAGAGCGGGGCGAATCTTGGAGTAGACGACGTGCTGTGGGGAAAAGCGGTATTTGCCGCTCTTCATTTTGAGTTTGCCGACAGATAGCCGCTTGCCAACGATACGCCCCGTCCCAGATTCGACGTGTTCCGGGCCGAGGTAGGGCAATTTACTGAATTCCGGGTCGAGCGGGCTCACCTGTCCGCCTACAATTTTGAACAATTCATCGGCCGTGTAATCAACCCAGTTCTTAGACGATTTTTCCGAAAAATCGATTTCAAGAGCACGTTTGAAAACTGTCGCTGCCTCGTCGATGGTGGCCTGCCGAGTTTGGCGTGCTTGATCAATCTGGATTGTCATGGCGCCAATGCGCTTTACCAACCGGCGTTGCTCATCCATCGTCGGAATCGGAATTTCGATTGAGGTCCATTCAGCCGTGTCGAGTTTTCCCGCGCTATTGCCAGCTGTACCGACGCGTGATTTCAGTTCCTCGTTAGATGCTCGCATCATTAGCGCGAGGTAATCGGGTAGTAGGTCGTCGCACGGCACGATGGCTTTCATGTCCTGATTGATGGTGCAAACGACGCGGCTAATTGCCACAGGAATTCGCTTAAACAAGATGCTACCACGAACGACGAATAGCACGGAGTTGGCAGGGATGAGTTTTGCTGGGCTTGCCGCCAAGCCCGCGTCGGAAATTTTGAGCTTCGAATCGTGAATCTCGTCAGTCCACATCTCTTTGGCGGTGATCCAAGGAATGTGGCCGTTCCAATACTCCGGCTTGCCTTTTGATGGGGTACCGCCACCTACGATTTTCCCGCACTCGCCCAAGGGCCTCATTGGGACCCCGTGAAGGGAGTTACGTGCTTTTTTGGCTTTCCCGTGCTTTGTCGTCATTTCCTCTTCGCCGTCACGAGTTTACGCATTTCCTCGACGATTTTCAGGATCCGCTTCTCCTTTTCTGCTACGCTTTTGAGGATGTCCTCAGGATTGGCGTGGTCGGTCGTATCTGCTTCGATGAGGCCGAGGCTTGCGAGGGTGAGGTTGTAATCGTTGTCGATGATGCGCTTTTTCGGAACGAGCCAGGCGCGGCCGTCCTCGGTGGCGCGGGTCGGCCATTTGCTGAGAAGGTCGGGGATGTCGTTGCGGAATTGCGGGCCGAACTTGCGCGCCTTGCGGAGCGAGGAGCCGTCGCCTTCGAGGTTATAGAACCAGGTGTTTTTAGTGGTTTTTCCGGTTTTTTGGAAGATGAGGATGCAGGTCGGATTCGGAGTGTAGGGCTCGAACATTCCCTTGGGGAGATTGACGACGGCCTGTAAATCACACTCCGCGAGTAGGCGCTTCTTCACTTCGATGTGAGAATTCGTATCGCCAAAGAGAATTCCGTTAGGGAGCACGATGCCAGCACGTCCACCGGGACGCAGACTGCGGAGAGCGGCGGACGTATTTGTCACCCTTGTCGACCCGGAGGGAACGCTTGGGTGAGAGGGCTGCACCGGAGAAGGGCGGGTTCTCGAGAATGAAATCAAATTGGACTTCATCCCACTTGTCTTCTCCGCCGCCGATGGAATCGCGGCGAACGATGGGAGAGTAATCGAAGCCATGAAGCAGTGCATTCATCGCCGTCATGCGGACAAAGGTCGGTTCGCCGTCGAAACCATGGATAGTGCCTTGCTGGAGGAATTTCCATTGGCTGGGTTTGAGCTGGTCGCCGACGCCCCGTTTGACGGTTTGGCCCCACGGGCTGACGACTTCACGAACGAATTCGGGCGAGGTATTGGCCAGAAGAATATGTTCCCATGCTCCGATGAGGAAGCCACCGGTTCCGCAGGCTGAATCGCAGACGGTGCCACCGATGGTGGGGTTCACCATTTCAACGATCACGCGAATAAGATGTCGCGGGGTGCGGAACTGGGCGGACTTCTTTTGCTGGCCGAGGTCGCTGGAGAGCGTTTCGAAAAGGTCGCCTTTGACGTCCGCATCCTCGCTCAGAAGGTGGACGGGCGAGATGAGGTCGACGGCCCGGCGAAGAGTGGCGCCATCCGGAATCATGATTCGGGCGTCCTCGAAGATGGAACGGGCGGCGGGAGAGAGTTCCGGATGGAGGCCAAGCTTGGGCAGCAGGTCCCGCAAGGTGGCGAGCATGCGCTCATTGTCTGGATTGGAGGTGAGCAGACTCCAGCGGAGTTTATCGAAGTCCACTTTCTCGCCGTCAATCTTAACCGTGGCAAAGATGGCGCGGCGTTTGCCTTTGGGCTGATCGGCTTCCATTTCCTCGAGCATTTTGAGGAAGAGGAGGTAGGCAATCTGGGTGACGTAGGTGAGGGGGTCGGTGACGTTCGACTCCCACATCAGCTTGCAAAGGCGTTTGAGGAGGCTCTGGAGGGACGTGGTATCCATTTAGGATCAGGCTGCGGTGATGATGGCGTTGAGTTCTTCGAGTACGTCGCGGAGGCCATCGCGGCCGCCGAAGATCGTTTCAGCCCGGACACGGCCCCCGAGGAAGGTGAAGGGAGGTCGGGTGAAAATGATGGGGTCGAGGACTTGGTATTTCGTTTCCTTGAGGGAGGCGAGGACGACGTTTCGCAAAAGGCTCAAAATGTGGGCTTGTTCCGGTCGCTCGGCGTCCGAATGTTGAGTGAGCCAAGCATTGAATGCGCGTTCGACCCGCTCTTCCCGGGTGGGCAGGGTAATTAGGCCGAGGGCAGCACGGATGAAGTCGTCGAGTGATCCGGAAGGCTGATCGAAGGCCTTTTTGAGAGTGTGCTCGTCGAAATACCAATCCGGGCTGGCAAGCTTCGAGCGGAGTGCCTCCCACTCGTCTTCGCTGACGGCTTCGCCAGAAAGAATACGCCCGACAACGGGGTCGGTCTGGCGGAGTTCAATCACCCTCTCGCGCCAGCGGTCCTGATAGTCGTGACGGTCGATGGCGAGACCTTCGGGGCCGACGAGGATCATCTCGCGTCTTCGAAATTCATCGCTGACCTCCCCTTCCGCAATGGTGACGAATTCACGTGGTTGCGGGGGAGTAGGAGGAGGCGGCGGTGGGCCTCCGCCGGTGTCATCATCGTCATCTTCTCCGGGGCGTCTGCCGACGGCGCGGGGGCGGTGATACTCCTGAGCTGAGTCGTTGAAGGTGGCGTGGTTGTTGACGAAGTCGTAAATCAGGAAGCTTGTTTTGCCGATCCGAGGGCAAAGGCGACTGCCTCGACCGCGCATCTGAGCGTATTTCAGTGCGGAGGAAGTGGGGCGAAGCATTACAAGGTTTTCAACCTCCTTGTGGTTGTAGCCGGTGTCGAGCATGTCGACTGAAACCGCAATAATCGGTAGCGGATCAAACTTGAAGGCGTCGATGAGGGGCCTTGGATTGTTATTGTTCGAGTAGCAGGTGATTTTCTCGGCGAAGCTTTGACGAACTTCGCCGGGAGAGCGGTTCGTCTGGGTGGCGATACGCAGGCAGGCATCGTCCGGCAGGAGTTTGTTGAAGAGACGGGCAATGATCGTCGCTTGGCGTTCGCCGACGGAGAAGACGATGGTTTTTCGCGGATGCGATTGGGGACGTTCTTCCTCAACGCGAAAGTATTCCTCGATGATCAGTTTGAGGCGGTCTACGGACTCGACGGTTTTTCCCCAGTCGGAGAAACGATACTGTTCGTCGTCCCATTCCACTCCCTCGAAAGTGAGGCGAGTCTCTGCAAGGTAGATGCGGTAATCAGCGAGGAACTTGTCGCGGATGCCATCGCGCAAGGTGTAACCGAAGGTTGGGCGACCTTCTTCGGCAGCGCTGTCCCAACAATCGAAGAACATGTAAGTGCTGCGAACAAGCTGGCGTTCGTGGTGGCTTACCCAACGGAGTTCACCTGGGTTCGGTGTGGCGGTGAGGCCGATGTGGATAGCGTCAAAGTGCCCGAGAGTGGCGCGGTGGGTATTGTAGATTGAGCGATGGCATTCATCGGTGATAACCAGATCGAAATGGGCGTGGCCGAATCCACCGGGACCGAGTTGTCCGGCGATGGTGTCGAGTGTGCCGACGACGATTTGCCCTTCGATGCTTCTTTTTCCGTTGAAGAGAAGGCTGAGAGGGAAGGCGCGAAGGTAATCGGAGAAGTCTTCGTGAGCCTGGCGGGCGAGTTCGATTCGGTCGGCGAGGAAGAGGACGCGAGAAACGACCCCGGCTTGAAGCCATCGCTTGATCAGTAGGGCGACGGTCATTGTCTTGCCCGTTCCGGTAGCCATCTCGAAGAGCATCCGGCGGCGGCCAGTTATCAGAGCCTCATCGGCCTTTTCGAGGCATTCGATTTGGTAAGGTCGTGTGGTGCAGTCTTCCCCCTGAGATCGGAAAGTTCGCGGGATGGGTATGGCGTGGATCGAAGTCTCGAGGTCGCCTAGCCGGTGGACGCGAACGTTGGCGCGGCGTTCGAGATCTTCCGGGCTGGAGAAGCCGACGACTGGTCTCGCGTCGCCATGATCGTGCTCCCAAAAGTAGTGATCACGACCGTTGCTAAGAATGACGAACGGAGCGGCAAGTTGGACAGCGTACGCTTTTGCCTGACTCTTGGCTCCGTAGGGATCAGTAGTGAAGCGTTTAGCCTCGATGACAGCGATCGGTTGGCCTCGTTGATTCTTCAGGACGTAATCGGCTCTGCCATCCGCCGCGGCCTCTTCCACTGAAACCCGCGACGGGTTCTCGATGTCCCATCCGACTTCGCGGAGGAGACGATCAATCGTGAGCCGGGCTTGGGCTTCGTTTGGCACAGATAGGGAGGAAGGAATTAGTTAAGGGCAGGTTGTGCTCTCAAGTGCCCCGGCGGCGAGCTGAAACGACGTAATCCTTCATGCCAGATCCCTTCCCGTGGTGCGGATTCCGAGGTCGAATCCTTTTTTCAAGTTGAAGCCGTCGGTTATTGGTCCTCAGCAGAGTGGTGTTTTAGGTGGGGATGCAGTGTTTCGTGAGGTATTCAACGTTCTTTGCCTCGAGCAATTCGATGAACGCGAGAAAGTCTTCGTTGAGTTGATCCTTCATCTTGATGGGTGCGGCAGATCACCGCCATGGCGTTGAGGCGCGAGACGTAGTCGAGATCCTGTGCTCCGGGACGGTTTTCCCGAAACTCTTTTAGGGACGACCTTCGATGCGTTTTATCGATCATCGTTTGGGGATCTTATCCTGCTTTTCGTTATGAGGAAAGGGCACAGGTCATTTTTCAGCGAAGGAGATTCCAGGCGGTGACGAGGGCTTTGAGGCCGGCCATTTCGATGGAGGGGTCGATGCCGCAGCCCCAGAGGATACGGCCGTCGTCGTGCTGGACCTGGACGTAGGCGGCGGCGTTGGCATCCGATCCGCCGCGGACGGCGTGGGAGCGGTAGTCGGTGACCTTGAGGTCTTTGAGTTCGGCATTTTCCAGGGCGTGGACGAAGGCGTTGATCGGGCCATTGCCGTTGCCGGTGATGCGCATTTCCTTGCCATCTAGTACGATGGACGCAGTACAGTCGACGCGCCCTTTTTCGATCGAGTGGTGGACGAGTTCGTAGTCGGTGACGCTGAGCGGCTTGGTGACGTTGGCGAAGAGTTTGTGGAAGGCGTCGCGGATTTCGTCGGCGGTGAGTTCGCGGCCTTGTTCGTCAGCGAGGTCGTAAATCGTCTTGCCGACCTGCGGGTGCATGGTTTTTGGCAAATCGAGGCCGTGCTCGCGGTCGAGGATGTAGGCGATGCCGCCTTTTCCGGACTGGGAGTTGATGCGGATGATGGCTTCGTAGGACCGGCCGATGTCCTGAGGGTCGATGGTCAGGTAGGGGACAGCCCAGGGGAGCGTGGGCGTCTCGCCCGCTGTTGCTGAAGATGAGGGCGGGACGCCCTCGCTCCCCTGCCTTAGGTCGAGGCCCTTCTTGATGGCGTCCTGATGGGATCCGGAGAAGGCGGTGAAGACGAGTTCACCGGCGTAGGGGTGGCGCTCGCTGACGCTCATGCGGGTGACGCGTTCATAGACGGCACGCAGGTCGGTGAGGTTGGAGAAATTCAGGCCGGTCTGAATGCCGTGGCTGTTCATGTTCAGCGCGACGTTGACGATGTCGAGGTTTCCGGTGCGTTCGCCGTTTCCGAAGAGGGTGCCTTCGACACGATCAGCGCCAGCCATCAGGCCGAGCTCGGTGGCGGCGGTGCCGGTGCCGCGGTCGTTGTGGGTGTGCAGGGAGACGTCGATGCAGTCGCGACGGTTCAGGTTCCGGCACATCCATTCGATCATGTCGGCGTGGATGTTCGGCGTGGCCCACTGGACGGTGTCCGGCAGGTTGATGATCATCCGCTTTTCAGGTGTCGGCTGCCAGACGTCGATGACGGCGTTGCAGCACTCGAGGGCGAAATCGAGCTCGGTGTCGGAGAAGGATTCGGGCGAGTACTGAAGAACGACTTCGGTGTCGGGAATGGTGGGGGCGAGCTCTTTGACGAGCTTGGCGCCCTCGATGGCGAGGTCGCGGATCGATTCGCGGCTGGCATTTCCGAAAGTGATGCGGCGCTGCAGGGGCGAGGTCGAGTTGTAGATGTGGACGATCGCTCTTTTCGCGCCAGCAATGGCTTCGAAGGAGCGGCGGATCAGGTGCTCGCGGGTCTGGACGAGGATCTGGATGGTGACGTCCTCGGGGATGCGGTTCTCCTCGATCAGGCGGCGGCAGAAGTTGAATTCGGTGTCGGCGGCGGAGGGGAAACCGATTTCGATCTGCTTGAAGCCGACGCGGCAGAGCAGGTCGAAGAACTCGAGTTTTTCCTCGATCGACATCGGTTGCGGCAGGGCCTGGTTGCCGTCGCGCAGGTCGACGGAGCACCAGATCGGGGCGTGGTCGATGACGGCGTCCGGCCAAGTACGGTCGGACAGTTTGACCGGGGGAAAAGGCCGATATTTTGAGATGGCGGATGGGTTCATGGAGAATGGGAAAGTCGAGAGTTTGCCAATGAGGCGGGGTTGGCCGCTGGTGAGCGGCGGGCCGTGTTGACGGGCGGTAGGAAAGAGGGAAAATCAGCGGGTGGCCAGCCCTAGAAGGAGGGCGGGGAGTTCAAGGAGGCCGCTGAGGATGAGAGTCATCGCGAGGGGAAGGTGGCCCGGACGAGGTCGGTTGCCAAGGCGAAACACAGGCGAACACCAAGAGCGCCGCCCCCGCTTGACCGGGGACGGTGATCAAACCCAAGAGGGTTGCGGCAAGCAGTTTGCAGGTAAGCGCGCCTTCGTAGGCAAAACGGCTGGGACTTAATGGAGTCCGGGAAATCTAGCTCGCAGCCCGCCGTCGGCGCAAGGCGAGGGACAATCCGAGAAGAGCTAGGATTGTCGAATTGGGCTCCGGAATCGCGAAGCCCGGAGAGCCGATGAGGTTGATCAAATTGTCCCCGTCGCTCAGTTCAAAATTGACGAAGCTGTTGGACTCATAAGCTCCGGGCGTAATGGATGTCGTGGCAGATGCAGTTCCGTCATTAGAGAATTGAACGGTTGAGAAGGTGTCTCCAGTTCCGGCGGCATTGAAGTTTCGAAAACTCATGTCAGAACCGTCGCTCGGGTTTCCGAAGGGGGATCCGTATGCCACGCTTTCGACGATGTTTCCGTCGCCATCGAGAAGCCTCAGCAGGTCTGAAAATGTGCTGGGGTTGGCCGCGGGGAAGGGAAGGTATCCCAAATTTACTCCCGTTCCCCAAACCGATTCGAAGCTGGATCGTGCGACCGCTTCACCCACAGGTTCATCGCGATTATCGATCAGAAAAACAACGCTGTCGCCTGGACTGACCAAAATGTCAGGGAGCGGCGCCGAAGAGTTGCCAAAACTCAGGTCATTGTTGTAGGAGAGTCCAAGTGTGCTACCGGGCATATCGCCTGTGTTGGTGATTTCGATCCAATCCACGGTGCCATCGGCGTCCGAGAGTCCGAAATACACTTCTGTGATGTTGAAGACTGTCGCGGCTTGTAGCGGGCTGAGCGCGAGTAACAACGAGATAATTCCCTTCCTCATAGCTTCATTGGTCTATACCGACCTCAGCTTGTCAAAAAAGGTATTGTGACGAAACCGAAAGATTTCCGATCGGTGGACCGGAGCTGGTTCAATGAGGTATGGCTCGGTGCGAGCCTGGGGATTGAAGACGAAAGAGGGCTCTTTGATTGGAGAAGTCTTTCATTAGAAGTGGTGTTTTTAGGGTGTCGCAATGCTTCGTTGCCGCTACGCTCTGCCACCGCACCCTAGAGCCTTCGTTCTCGTGGACGGGGGGCGCTAGGTGTAGAAAATATCGTGCGCGAGCTGCTACTGAACGAAGAGATCTATCCCCGGGTGGTGGAGGGGCTGATGGTGGAGGCAGAGAAATTTCTGTGGATCGTGACGGCGGATATCAAGGATCTGCACGTGGTGCGCGGGAGACGGGCGGTGCCACTGCTCTCGGTGCTGGCCAATCTTGTGGAGAGCGGGGTGGGGGTGAGGTTGATCCACGCGAAGGAGCCGGGTCCGATGTTTCGGAAGGACTTCGATCGATTTCCCGTGCTGGTGGAAAGTGATCTCTTTGAGCGGGCGCTATGTCCGCGGGTTCACACCAAGGCGGTGATTGCGGATGGGCGGAGGGCATTCGTTGGCTCACCGAATTTAACGGGAGCCGGGATGGGAGCGAAGCATCCGGATAAGCGGAACTTCGAGGCGGGATTCCTGACTGATGAGAGGGAGGATGTGACGCGGCTGATGGAGTGGACGGATGAGCTTTTTTTGGGAGAGTTTTGCGGGCGGTGTCGGCTGCGGAGCCGGTGTCCGGATCCGCTGGATGGGGAGGAGTGACGGCTCGTCCTCCGGGTTGCGCAGCTGCTACAAAGGCGGTTTGGCGTGGTTTGTAGTTCCACCTTTAGGTGGTGGGATGGGTTGGGGCTCCTTGATGTGATGGAGTCGGTTCGAAAAGAGGGAGTCAATCCCACCGCCTGAAGGCGGAACTACGAACGCTCGGGGGCGGGGCTTTTCCGGCGGATTAGCGCTTCTTGACTTTATCAGGCGCGACTTCACGGCGCTTGCGGAAGGCTTGGTATCCGAACCAGGCGACGGAGATGGTGGCGACGCCGACGAAGCCGCCGGTGAGCAGGTGGTGCCAGGCGAATTCCGGGGTGCTGAGGCTGCTGTGGTCGTGGCCGGGGTGGGCGGCAGCGGTGGCGATTGTGGCGAGCAGGCTGGCGGTCGAAAGGATGGTGGTTTTCATTCTATTTTGAAGGTGAAGAGCAGGTGGCATACCAGTCAGAGCTTGCCGGTGCGGGTGCGGAGCTGGAGGACGGATTGAGAGAGGTGTTCGCGGAGTTGGAGGCAGCTTTTTCGAAGCAAGAGGCTGCTGGTGGTGAGCAGGCGGATGGCGCCGATATGGGAGCCAAGTTGGGTTGCCCCGATGTGGAGATCACTTGCTGAAAACAGAGATTCACTGGAAGCAAGGAGATCGCTGAAATTTTCGGATTGCGGCAGATGAAGCCAGAGGGTGGCGACGAAGGCGGGTTGGCGGTCGGAGGTCTGGAGTCGCCAGGCGTCGGTGGAGGGGGTGAGGCGCGCGCGCTCGCGGACGAGGGGAATGCCGTCGCAAAGAATGTCCAAGCCGGTGGCGAAGTGGCGAAAGGCGAGGGATTCACCGTGGGCGAGGCGACCGGGTGCGAGGATGTCGAGGAAGGCGAGTGAGGCGCTGGGGTGAAGGTCGATGCGGGTCTGGATGCTGCCGTGGGATGAGGCTTGCGGGATGAGCAGGTCGGGCAGGACTTCGAGGTGGGAGTGGGGGCCGAGCTGGAAGGCCTGGGTCACTTCCGAACTGCCGCTTTCCATGGTGTGGAGGCGGCAGGCACTTGGGGAACTGAGCAGGACGGAGGCGCTTTCTCCGAGGGTGACCTTGGCGTCGAGGCGGTCGCCGGCGAAGAGCCCGGCGGTGGGGTTGATGAGCTGGGTGAGCAAAGTCCGACCATCCCAGTAGGGCTTGCCGATGTGGCAGAGGCCCCCGGCTTGACGATGGGTGAGGCGGGTGACGCCTTGGTGCGACTCGAACTTGAGGGTGAGTTGGGAGTCGACGGATTTGGAAGTGAGTGCCAAGTGCCGAGTAAAAAGTAAAAAGTGGAAGAACGGGGTTGATGAAGCTGGGGTTGATTAGTGGGCGGGACGCCCACGCTCCCCTATTTGAGGTCGGTGAAGAGGACGTGTTTGTCGAACCAGGCAATGAGCTCGTCGACGGCCTGGCCGTTTCTCAGGTCGGTGAAGAGGAAAGGGCGGTCGCCGCGTTTGGCGATGGTGTCACGCTTCATGAGTTCGACGTCGGCTCCGACATGGGGGGCGAGGCTGACTTTGTTGATGACGAGCAGGTCGCTGTGGGCGATGGCGGGGCCGCCTTTGCGCGGGATGTCGTCGCCTTCAGTGACGTCGATGACGTAGATGAAGACGTCGGCGAGTTCGGGGGAGAAGGTGGCGGTGAGGTTGTCGCCGCCGGACTCGATGAGGACGACCTGGAGGTCGGGGAATTTGGTTTTCATCTCGTCGACGGCTTCGAGATTCATGGAGATGTCATCGCGGATGGCGGTGTGCGGGCAGCCGCCGGTTTCGACGCCGAGAATGCGCTCGGGCGGTAGGGCGGAGGCGGCGACGAGCATCTTGGCGTCCTCGCGGGTGTAGATGTCATTGGTGATGACGGCCATGTCGCAGCGATCGCGAAAGGCTTCACAAAGGACACGACAAAGGGTGGTTTTTCCGCAGCCGACGGGGCCGCCGATTCCTACTCGGATAAGGGACATATGGTTGTTGGATTTAGAGTTTTGAAACGCCAAGACGCAAAGTTCGCCAAGGTTTCGGGGTTGTTGATGTTTTGGATTCTGGGTGCGGCTGGAGCGACGCGGCTAAGTTTTCTTTTATGAAATGAAGAGTCTTGCGGGGGCGCGTTCGTGGCGGGAGGAGGCGATGTCCCAGAGGGGGGTGTAGGAGCCGATGGCTTCCTCGGGGATGGAAAGGGAGGCGGCGACGGCGTTGGGGATGGCATCGGCACAGCGGGCGAGGATGCCCTGGATGCCGGCGGGGCCGAGGTGGAGGAGCTTGAGGCCGGCCTGGGCGAGTCCGGAGAGGGTCTGCCAGGTGGTGGCGTGGAGGCCGGCGTTGGGTGGGACTTCACGGAAGTGATGAAGTATGGCAGTTGCCGTCGCGGTCTGGCGGTGGGGGAGGGAGTCGAGGACGAGTTGCCAGGCGGGGGACTTGGTGAGTTCTTCGCCGAGGAGCTGGGGGGCGAGCTTGAGGAGTTGGCGGCCCATGCGGGTGGAGGAGGATCGGAGCTCGGCGGTGGGGCGGGTGGCTAATGCCAAATGGTCGAGGCGGGTGAGGGTGGCGAGGTCCTTGTTCTCGAGGGCGGTGCGGGAATGGCGGATGAGGGGGAGTTCGACTTCGGTGAGGGTGCTGAGCATTTCTCGTGTGAGGAAGCGCTCAAGGTCGCCGATGTCAGAGACGGCACCCATTTGGACGAGGCCTTCGAGTCCGAAGGAATGCGCGTAGGCTCCGACAGGAAGGGTCGAGTCGGAAAGTTGAAGGAGCGCGGGGAGCCAGCTAGTGGCGGCGGGTTTTATCCGCCACGCCGGTTCATCGAGGCTCGCTGGTTTGAAATGACTCATGGTTTGGCTTGGCGGATGGAATCCGCCGCCACGCCGTGGGAGTGTTCGTGGCCACCATGGGAATGGACGTGCTCGTCGTGGTTGTGGGAAGGGGCATGGCCATGGCCGTGGCCGGCGGAGCGTGAGTGAGGGTCGGCTTGGAAGACTTCGTTGCCGTGGTGGTGAGCGATGTGGTTGCGGTGAATGGCGTCGGCGAGGGTCGGGAGGTCTTCGACGAGGAGGCAGTCGGGGCGGACTTCGACCGGGAGGTGCTGGTTGCCAAAGAACCAACCGAGACGGGCGGCGTCGTCGGTGTTCTCGGGGAGCGGGATGATGAGGACGGCTTCCGGGCGCTGCTTGACGACGTAGCGGGCGCTGTCGGTGACGGCGATGGTGGTGTCGTGGGTGACGGGTTCCTCAAGGTCGAGGGCGAGCTCGGTGCCATCGGAGGCGGTGGCGCGCCAGCGGCGTTTGAGCAGGGTGTGGCGGTCGAGGTCGATGGTGATCTCGGGGAGGGAGTCGTCGACTTTGTCTGGGAGCGTGGTGATGAGCATGGGTTTGGAATTAGGTGATTGATCATGACCGGGACGGTCATGCCACGGCTTGTTCAGAAGAGGAAGTAGCGTTGGGCCATGGGGAGCTCGGCCATCGGTTCGCAGGTGAGGATTTTGCCGTCGGCTTTGACGGTGTAGGTCTCGGGGTCGACTTCGATGTCGGGTTGGGCGTCGTTGAAAAGGAGGTCCGATTTGGTGACGCTGCGGCAGTTTTTGACGGCGACGAACTGCTTCTGACAGTTGACCTTTGCGGCGATGCCGTCGTCGAGGGAGGCTTGGGAGACGAAGGTCAGGCAGGTGCTGGTGCGGGCGGCGCCGTGGGCACCGAATTGCTCGCGGTAGAAGGTCGGCTGCGGAGTCGGGATGGAGGCGTTGGGGTCGCCCATGTTGGCGCAGTTGAGCATGCCGCCCTTGAGGATGAGCTCGGGTTTGACGCCGAAGAAGGCGGGCTTCCAGAGGACGAGATCGGCGAGTTTTCCGATACTGATCGAGCCGACTTCGTGGGCGATGCCGTGAGCGAGAGCAGGGTTGATGGTGTATTTGGCGACGTAGCGGAGCGCGCGGAAGTTGTCGGCGGCGGGATGGTCTTCGGATTCGAGTTTGCCGAACTGGACCTTCATTTTGTGCGCGGTCTGCCAGGTGCGGGTGACGACTTCGCCGACACGGCCCATGGCTTGGGAGTCGGACGAGATCATCGACATGGCTCCGAGGTCGTGGAGGATGTCTTCGGCGGCGATCGTCTGCGGGCGGATCCGGCTTTCGGCGAAGGCGACGTCCTCGGGGATCTTCGAGTCGAGGTGATGGCAGACCATCAGCATGTCGAGGTGCTCGTCGAGGGTGTTGACGGTGAAAGGTCGCGTCGGGTTGGTGGACGAAGGGAGGATGTTCGGGTGGGAGCAGACTTTGATGATGTCGGGGGCATGGCCACCGCCGGCGCCTTCGGAGTGGTAGGTGTGAATGGTACGGCCGCCGATGGCTTTGAGGGTGTCTTCGACGAAGCCGGACTCGTTCAGGGTGTCGGTGTGGATGGCGACCTGGACGTCGAATTTGTCGGCGACGGTGAGGCAGGTGTCGATGGCAGCGGGGGTGGTGCCCCAGTCTTCGTGGAGCTTCAGGCCGATCGCACCGGCGAGGATCTGTTCTTCGAGCGGGGCTTCGGTGGAGGCGTTGCCTTTGCCGAGGAAACCGAGGTTCATCGGGTAGGCGTCGGCGGCTTCCAGCATGCGGTGCATGTACCAGGGACCGGGCGTGACGGTGGTCGCGTTGGTGCCGGTCGATGGGCCGGTGCCGCCGCCGAGCATGGTGGTGACGCCGGAAGCGAGGGCGTGCTCGATTTGCTGGGGGCAGATGAAGTGGATGTGGGAGTCGATGCCGCCGGCGGTGACGATGTTTCCTTCGCCGGCGATGACATCGGTGCCGGCGCCGACGATCATCGGATTGAGCTGGCCGGTTTCGGGATCGGGGTAGATGGATCCGATGCCGTCCTGAATGCCGGGGTTGCCGCCGTGGCCGATGCCGACGATGCGGCCGTGCTTGATGCCGATGTCGGCTTTGATGATGCCGAGGGTGGCGTCGAGGATGAGGGCGTTGGTGATGACGAGGTCGAGGGATTCTTCGCAGCTGGCGGTGGGGGATTGGCCCATGCCGTCGCGGATGACCTTGCCGCCGCCGAATTTGATCTCGTTGCCGTAGCCGCCGTTCTCCGCGATGAGGTCGCGTTCGACTTCGATGAAGAGTTCGGTGTCGGCGAGGCGGACCTGGTCGCCGGTGGTCGGGCCGTAGGTTTCGGCGTATTGGCGGCGGGGGATTCTGTTCATCCTGTTAGAAAGTTTGAAACGCCAAGTCGCCAAGGGCGCAAAGGCGGGGTTGTGGAGTTTTTAACAACGAAAAGGGCGAAATTACGCGAAATTTACTGGGGTTGCGGCGCCGACTAAAGTCAGCGGTCCGGGCGTGGAGATTAAATGGGGCCGTTGGTGAGGTTGTTGAGGCCGTGGACGGTGCGATGGCCGGCGAGGGCGACGAGGGGGACGGAGCGTTCGTCACCGGGCTCGAAACGGATGGCGGTGCCGGCGGGGATGTCGAGGCGGTAGCCGCGTGAGGCGGCGCGATCGAATTTGAGGGCGCTGTTCACTTCGAAGAAATGGAAGTGGCTACCGACCTGAATCGGGCGGTCACCGGTGTTGGCGACGGCGAGTTCTAGGGTGTCGAGGCCGGCGTTGGCTTCGAGGTCGGGGGCATCCTGAGGAGTGATGATTTCGCCGGGGATCATGGGAAAAGATTGCTGGTTTTCAGTGTTCAGTTTTCAGGGAAAGGTACCCTGGCTAAAGACTGTCAGGGGATCGGGTGGTGGACGGTGACGAGTTTGGTGCCGTCGGGAAAGGTGGCTTCGACCTGGACTTCGTGAATCATTTCCGGGATGCCGGTCATGACGTCGTCGCGGGTGAGCAGGCGGGTGCCTTCGTCCATGAGGGTGGCGACGGATTTGCCGTCACGGGCGCCTTCGATGATCTCGTAGGTGATGATGGCGACGGCTTCCGGGTAGTTGAGCTTGAGGCCGCGGGCCTGGCGTCTGCGGGCGAGATCGGCCGCCGTGACGATCATGAGCTTCTCCTGTTCGCGAGGCGTGAGGTGCATCTTGTCAATTTGGTTGAGGGGAGAATTTATACGGTTTTTGGACCAAGATGGATAGGATGGTTAGGATTTGATTTCAGAAAATTTCCCATTCATCCCATCCATCTTGGTCCAATTTCTTCCAAGACTGATCACCGTTCAGACTTCGAGGTGCTCCTTGACCAGCTCGTCGGTGAGTTCGGCGATTTCGCCGGAGGCGGAGACGGTGCCGCGGTCCATGGCATAGAAACGATCGGCGGTTTCGCGGCAGAAGTCGACGTATTGTTCGACGAGCAGCATGGCGAGGGTGCCTTCCTTCTTGAGCATTTTGAGGGTGTCGCCGATGTGGTCGATGATCGAGGGCTGGATGCCTTCGGTGGGTTCGTCGAGGATGAGGAGTTTGGGATCGGTGAGGAGGGCGCGACCGATGGCGAGTTGCTGTTGTTGGCCGCCGGAGAGGACACCGCCTTTGCGTTTGGTCATTTCGCTGAGGACGGGGAAGAGCGAGTAGACGCGTTCGAGGGCCTCGCGGGCCTCACCTTTTGAGCGGCGTTTGACGGTGAGACCGGCCTGGAGGTTTTCGCCGACGGTGAGGTGGGGGAAAATGTCGCGGCCTTGAGGAACGTTGGCGATGCCGGCTCGGGCGCGGACGTCGGTGGCGACCTTGTCGATGCGTTTGCCTTCGTAGGTGATGCTGCCGCTGCGGTTCGGGAGGATGCCGACGATGGTGCGCAGGGTGGTGGTCTTGCCGACGCCATTGCGGCCCATCAGGGCGACGACCTCACCGGGTTTCACCTCGAGGGTGACGCCGCGCAGGATGCGGGAGCCGGCGATGTCGGCTTCGACGGAGTCGAGTGAGAGGATGGCGGACATGAACGTTGAATATTGGATGGCGACTGAAGTCGCCGCTCCTTGTTAGGCGGCTTTGCCGCGACCGAGGTAGACTTCGCGGACTTTGGGGTTGTTTTGGACTTCGTCGAATTTGCCATCACAGAGGACGGTGCCCTGGTGGAGGACGGTGACTTTTCCGTCGCGGGCGATCTGTTTGACGAAGGTCATGTCGTGTTCGATGACGATCAGGCTGTGCTTTCCAGCGAGCGAGATGAGGAGTTCGCCGGTTCTCACCGTTTCGTCGTCGGACATGCCGGCGGCGGGTTCGTCGACGAGCAGGATGGAGGGCTTCTGGGCGAGCAGCATGCCGATTTCGAGCCACTGTTTCTGGCCGTGGGAAAGGTTGCCGGCGATCTCGTGGCGCATGTCCTGGAGACGAATCGTTTCGAGAGCTTCTTCGATCTGGGCGCGGTCTTCGGCGCTTTCCTTGTAGAAGATCGAGGAGAAAAGATCGCGGGAGCGGGGGAGGGACAGCAGCAGGTTGTCGTAGACGTTGTGCTGGGTGTAGACGCTCGGCGTTTGGAATTTCCGCGAGATGCCGAGGCGGTTGATCTTGAATTCGGGAAGCTTGGTAAGGTCGATGTCGTGACCGTCCGGCTTGTGCATGGTGAGCGTGCCGGTATCGGGGCGGGTGCGGCCGGTGATCATGTCCATGAAGGTGCTTTTGCCGGCACCGTTGGGTCCGATGATCGTGCGCAGTTCGCCTTCGCCGAGATAGAAGTTGAGGTCCGAGATGGCCTTGAAGCCGTCGAAGGTCTTGTTGACGCCTTCGACCGAGAGGACGAGGTCGGTATCGCGATGGAGGACGGACGTGCTCATGGGGTTTCGGTGGCGGGTTCGATGGTTTCGTTCTGGCGCTTAGTCCATTTTTCGCGAAGTGCCCGGAATTGGGCGGGCAGACCGACGATGCCGTTCGGCATGAAGAGCACGACAATCAGGAAGAGCGCGCCGAGGATGATCATCCAGTAGTCGGCGAAGTGGCGGGTGCAGTAGCTTTGGAGGAGGTTGACGAGGATGGCTCCGATGACGGGTCCGTATTTGGTGCCGCGGCCGCCGACGGCGACCCAGACGACGATGTCGAGACCGTAGGAGGTGCGCATCAGCGAGGGGTTGATGGCGCCGACCTGAGGGACATAGAGGGCACCGGCGAGGGCGGCGATGATGCCGCAGAGGGTGAAGATGAAGAGCTTGAAGGAGGTCGTTGAGTAGCCCGAGAAGCGGACGCGATTTTCACTGTCGCGGACGGCCTGCTGGACTTTGCCGAACTTGGTTTTCAGCAGCCATCCGATGAAGAGGTAGACGCCAATCATGAGCACCGCGCTGCACATGAAGATGGTGCGGGTGGTGGCTTCCGAGCGGAGGTCGGCACCGAGGAGGGTCTTGAAGTCCGTGAAGCCATTGTTGCCACCGAAGGTGAACTCGTTGCGGAAGAAGAGCGAGCAGGCGGCGTAGGTGAGGGCCTGGGTGAGGATCGAAAAATAGACGCCTTTGATTCGCGAGCGGAAGGCGAGGAAGCCGAAGATGAAGGCGAGCAGTCCCGGCACCCAGATGATGGCGAAGGCGGCGAAGGGGAAACTTTCAAAGGGCACCCAATGGGCGGGAAGATCGGCGTAGCCCTGAAAGTCCATGAAGTCGGGCAAGGGGCTGTTGTATACCGGGTCGGGTCCGATCATCAGCATCATGTGCATGCCGAGCGCGTAGCCACCGAGGGCGAAGAAGAGGTTCTGGCCGAGGCAGAGCAGCCCGGTGTAACCCCAAAGGAGGTTGAGGCTCATGGCCAGAACCGCGAAGCAGAGGTACTTGCCCCAGACCCGGAGCTGGAAGCTGGAAACATAAAGGGCGGAGTCTTCGCTGAAGGTGTTGAACCACGGCAGGAGGATCAGGGTGATCATGGCAACCAGTGCCACGATGCCCCATTCGACGCGTTGTTTTGAAGTGTCGGACAACATGTTGGATCAATCGTCGAGGCTGCGTGAACGGGAGGGGAAGAGTCCGCCGGGTCGCCATTGGAGGAAGAGAATGATGGCGAAGAGGACGAGGACCTTGCCAAGGACCGGTCCGAGAATCGGTTGGAGCCCCTGGTCGAACATGCCGATGCCCATCGAGGAAACGGCGGCTCCGAGAAGATTTCCGACGCCGCCGATAACGACGACCATGAAGCTATCGACGATGTAGATTTGCCCCATTTCCGGACCGACGTTTCCGATCTGGGAGAGGAAGGCCCCGGCGAGTCCGGCGAGGCCTGAACCGAAGGCGAAGGTGAAGAGGTTGACACGCTTGGCGGGGATGCCGAGTGATGAGGCCATCTGGCGGTTCTGCATGGTTGCGCGGATGTGCAGGCCGACTTTGGTGCGGCGCAGAATGAACCAGGTGATGAAGACGACGACGACCGCGAAGCCGATGACGAAGAGCCGGGCATAGGGCATGGTGACGTCGCCGACGGTGACGTTGCCGGAAAGCCACTGCGGAGCGTCGACCATCACGTTGGCTGAGCCGAACTGCATGCGCAGGCCCTGGCGGATGAGCATCGAGACGCCCCAGGTGGCGAGCAGGGATTCGAGCGGGCGTTTGTAGAGGAAGCGGATGACTCCGATTTCCAAAAGGGCACCGAAGAAGGCGGCGGTGAGGAAGGCCGCGGGGATGGCCCAGAGGAAATAGCTTTCGTAGGCGGCGGTGCCGACTCCGAAACGTTCGGCGAAGAAGGTCTGGACGACGAAGACGGTGTAGGCACCGATGGCAATGAATTCGCCGTGGGCCATGTTGATGATGCCCATCAGGCCGAAGGTGATGGCAAGGCCGTAAGCGACGATCAGTAGAACGGAACCAGTACTGAGTCCGCGGAAAAGCGTGCCGAGATTCTCAATCGTCTTCTCGTGCTTGGTGGTGGCAACGAGTGCTTCGCCAGCCTTTTTTCGCAGGAGCTCGGCATCGTCGCTGGTGTCGCCTTCCAGCTCGGTGACGAGTTTTTCAATGAAGCTGCGGGCATAGACGGAGGGGTCGTCGGTGAGGCCTTCGAGCGAGCTGATTTTCTCGGCGGTGCTGCCGTTGGCGAGGAGGGAAATCCAGATGCCTTCTTCGAAGGCTTCGCGGGTCTTCGAGTTCTTTTGTTTGGGAAGATTGGCCTTGAGAGCAGGAAGGTAGTCAAGCGACTGGCTGGACCCGAGCTTGAGGGCCGCGTCTGCGCGGATGTTCAGGTCGGGGGAGACGAGGTCGATGACATCGACCAGGCGACTGAGTTCCTTACGGAGCGCTCTGCTCGGGCGGCTCTTCTCGACGTTCTCGGGATTGCCGGCGAAGGGTGCATCGGTGAGGAGCTCGTAAAGGGCATCGTCTCGCTCGATGAGGGCGGTGCGGGACTCGCCGTTCGTGGCAATCTGGATCTTGCCGATTCGCCAGGCGGCGACGACTTCCTGAATGATGGCGTCGCCGTGCTCGCTGAGGAGTTCGAGGTTCGTGTCCTGCTCTCCGTTTTCGAGAATGAGGTCAGTGAGGATCTCGCGAGCCGAAGTCTGAGGGGCGGCTTCCTCGTCATCCTGCGCGACGGCTCCGGGCCAGACAGCAAGCAGGGAGAGCAATAGCAGGAAGATCCATTTCATGAGCTACCGCTCCATGAGCTGTTCTCATGCCTAGTCTCCAACTAAAACTGACAGTTTCAGTTGAAATAAAAAAGACCGGCACTCAAGGCGGGATGCGCTCCGCTTGGGTGCCGGTCAACCCTTCTCAGCAACCGAAGGGAAATGTTAGATGAAGGTTTACTCGGACTTCATGAAAGTACCTTTGAGGAACGGTTCCGCTGGAACCTGCTCGAAGGTCTTGATGATTTCGAACTGACCATCCTCGAGCGTCTCACCGATGTAGACGTTCTTGATGAAGTGGTGGTTCTTCATCGAGGTGATCTTTCCAAGCGGGCCATCGAAAGAGATGGCGTCGTTTTCAAGAACCTCGCGGACCTTGTCGACATCGAAGGTGCCAGCTTTTTCAACCGCAGCCTTCCAGAGGTAGACACCGCAGTAGGAAAGAGCCATTGGGGAACAGGTCACGCGGCCTTCCTTTTCGATACCGGGAACGTCGGTGGTCTTCAGCCATGCCTGGAAGTCCGCGATGAACTTCTTGTTGGCAGGGGTGTCGATCGACATGAAGTAGTTCCAGCAGCCGAGGTGGCCGACGAGTTTCTCAGCAGGGAAGGCGCGGAATTCGTCCTCGGAAACCGAGAAGGAAACAACCGGGCAGTCCTCGGAGGTGAGTCCGGAGCTGGCGAATTCCTTGAAGAAAGGAACGTTCGAATCACCGTTGATGGTGCTGATCACGCAGGCGTCACCAGATGCGGCGAAAGCCTTGATTTCAGCAACGATCTGCTGGTAATCCGAGAAACCGAAGGGCGTGTACTTGCCCGGTGCGATCACGTTGCCTTCTTCATCCTTGTAGATGCCACCGCCGATGTTCTCGAGTGGGATGCCCTTCGATTGAAGGTACTCGGCGAGAACGGTGTTGGTGGTGTGCGGGTAGACGTAGTCGGTACCGACGAGGTAGAACTTCTTGAAGCCTTCCTCGAGCATGTAGTCGACGGCAGGGATGGCCTGCTGGTTGACGGCTTCGGCGGTGTAGAAGATGTTAGGAGACATTTCCTCTCCTTCGTACTGGACGGGGTAAAAGAGGAGGCCGTTGTGCTTTTCATAAACAGGCAGCACGAACTTGCGGCTGACCGAAGTCCAGCAGCCGAAGGTGACGGCGACCTTGTCCTGGACCAGCAGCTGCTCGGCCTTTTCAGCGAAGGTCGGCCAGTCAGAAGCGGGATCGACGACGATCGGCTCGATTTTCTTGCCGAGCACACCGCCGTTGGCGTTGATCTCGTCGAAGGTGAAGAGGAGGACGTCACGAAGTGAGACTTCGGAGATCGCCATGGTGCCACTGAGGGAGTGGAGTACGCCAACCTTGACGGTATCGTCTTCAGCCTGGGCAAAACCGGTGACTGAGAGTGTGGCGGCGGCGAGGCTTCCCCTGAGGAAGCGTGAGCGGGACATGTTCATATTCTGATGGTGGGGATATTGGGGTATTGAAGAAAGAAGGCCCTGCAGGGAGTAGTCTGCAGGGCCTTCAGGAGGGGGAGTTTAGAACGAGCAGCCGATGCCGACGTTCCAAGTGAAGAAGCTGTCACTTGGGTTGGTAGGAATGACGTCGTCCTCAGTGGCGAAGTAGGTGATGCCACCGTGGATATCCCACTCGCCGAACTTGTCGTCAATCGGAAGCGCGTATGAAGCGCTCAGGCCGACGGAGAAGTAGCCAAATCCCGAATCGGTTACGGGGACGAGAGCGGTGCCAGGATGGAAGCTATCTTCAAGGAAGAATCCGGCAGCAACAGGAACGGCGAAGGAAACTGGTCCGAGATCGAAGGCGTATTCGATGCCTGGAACAAGGATGTTTCCGTTCTGACCACCCGAAGCACCGGGGCTGTTACGGTTGTGCCAGAGCAGCGAGGCGCTCAGGCTGTCGGTGATGCTGTAACCCACGGAGAAGTCAAAAACCTTCTCGGTGTCGCCGCCGTAAATCCATGCCTGATAGAGAGCGGTGAAGCTCCAATCACCCATGGCATACGAGCCACCGGCCCAGACGTCCACCTCCTGGAGGTCGCCGCCAATCGAAGATGTGACATTGTTGTTTACATCCCACCAAGTTCCGAGGATCAGGGAGAAGTTGTCGGTAATACCCCAGCTCAATTCCAGAGACGGATTGAAGGTGGAGTTGCCGCCGAAGCTGTCACCACCGCCCCAAACGTCGAGACCGTAGGACATGAAGTGCGAATTCAGGTCGAAGCTGAGCGAGCCGGAGACAACGCTGTCGTCTTCGACAACCGCGACTTCCTCGACCATTGGTGCTGGAGTGCCTGCGTAGGCGATTGCGCTGAGACCCGTGCCAATCACTGCAGTGAGGGCTGCAAGTCGGAGGTTCCCGGTGGATTGATTTTTCATCAGTACTTATTGTGGTTGTTGGTTGGATGAACCGCGGATCCGGAGGCCCTATGCTGGGTGCCGGGAATCGAGGATCAGGTGCCGGACAACAGCATGGGGTATGCCAGTAAATGGGACGGCCGGATCGAGTATGAGCCGGACTAATCTAATGAATTACTATCGATAAATATGATTCATCAGAGGGAAGCCGGGTTTCCTGAAATTTTCCAAAAAGTCAAAATAGGGGCGAAAAAACAACGATTTGAGACAAATGGAAATCGTGAGTGAACTTTCGAAAAGCTGAATTTTATGACACGAGCACGAAAGTTTTGTTGTCTGGGAAGCGTGGGGCAGGGTGGGTCGTTTCGAACTTTGGCACTTGGATTGTGGTTCATGTCTCTTAGGCTCTGCGGTGTGTTTCAGATCGTTTTCAACGAGATCAGTGCGGCCGAACTCTCCCGGCTCGATACCCTGCAGCAACTGGAGCTGATGGATCAGTTCAGGGTGAGTCAGGAGGATCTGGAGAGCTTGGATGGAGACCGCTACGGGATGATCGAGCGGGATGGGAAGAGGCTTTATCGTTATCGGGCCGAGGACTGGCGGGTCTACTTTGAGGTCAAGGATGGCTCGGTGGTGGTGCATCGGGTGCTTCACAAGGGAACCTTTTCGGACTTTGTATTCCGCTCAAAGATCCCGCTGGCCGAGGACGAGGAGCTCGCGGAGTCGAAGCATTTCTGGAAGCTGATTGACGAAGGTCGGGCAGCTCGGAAGGTCTGAAACTCACGGTTCGCTCCAATGATGTCTTCTCGGGGCTCCCTTGGCTGAGGTGGGGCGTCGGGCGTCGGGACCCGTGCTCTCCTGGTCAAACTACCAGCGTCAGCGCGTCGATTTTGCTTTTTGTCGGGTCGGGCGAGTCTGCTAGGGTTCCGACTCATGAAGTGGTTTTTCTACGTCCTCTTGGGCCTTGCGATCTGTGGTGGTTGGGTGTGGTTCATGCAGTCGGGTCACAAAGAGGCGGAAATGCTCGAAGAGCGGGCCACGGCTTATGAGAGCGGGAGTGCCGAGGAAATGGATCAGGTTGCGTCGCTGCGCGAGCAGGCGGAAAGCATTCGCAGTCAGAAGGGATTGTCAGGCATCCTGTTGGCATTTCTAACAGCAGGTCTGGTGGGGGTGATTTTCGTCGTCGATGTGCTCCCTGCGATTGCCCACCGCTTCACCCACGCCGTCTATGATAGTGCGGAGATGGTCGAAGAAGATGTCATGCACGACGCTCGTGCGAAGATGGCGCAGGGTGATTGGGAGGGAGCGATTGGTGCTTTCCGGGATGCGGCGGCGGCGGAGCCCATGAACCGGCTGCCCTACGTGGAAATCGCCAAGATCCAACGAGAGCAACTGGGTGACCCTGCTGGTGCCACGGCGACCTTGAGGCAGGCGATTGAGGGGCAAGAGTGGGAGGAGAGTGATGCGGCCTTCCTGATGTTCCGTTTGGCTGAAGTCTATCAGGACGATCTTTCCGATCAAACGTCCGCTGTATCGATTCTGCAGCAAGTGATCGAACAGTTCCCGGAAACCCGCCACTCGGCAAACGCTCGAACCAGGCTCCACGATTGGGGAGTCGTCTGAGGTGATGGCGGAAAAGCTCCGCCGGGCGGTGGAGCGCCACCCGTTGTTGTGGGCCGCTGGATTGGCGGCCACGGCGGTCATGGCTGCGGATGGATGGTGGTGGTTGGGGCTGTCGGCTTGGCTCCTTTTAGTCGCGCTGCTCGGCTGCGCGGGAAAGTGGCGGCTGTTGATCGGAGCAGGGGCTTTGTCCGCCTTGGCGGGAAGCTTGCATTTCTCGGAAGTGACGCGGCGCGCCGAGCTGAAGCAGGCGATGGGTGCGGGGATTGAAGGCCCGATCGAAGCACGTCTGATCGGGGCACCGAGGGCGGCGGGTCGGGGTTGGTTGTCCTTGGCGGAAGTCAGCGGGAGTGGCGACCGGGTTTGGCTTCTCGGGAGGGGCCAGCCACCGCTTGCAGGCTCGATCGTCGGCGGCCGGGGTTTTTATGAGCCGCCCGAGATCCCGAGGAATCCAGGACAGTTTGATGTCGCCCGTTGGCTTGATCGTCTCGGAGCCTTTGCGGTTTTCCGTTCGAATGGCGGGCTCGTTGTGAAACAAGAGCCCTCCCGATGGTTTGCGCTGGGCGACGGGGTGCGGCGAGCTTTCCGTGAGGCAGTCACCCGCGGTCTCGATCCACTTTCCCAAGAGGTCGCGATCATTCGTGCGGTGGTGCTGGGCGAGCACCCGGACGACGATGTGCTGATCGAGCCGTTTCGTCGGAGTGGGACGCTTCACATCTTTGCGGTAAGCGGGCTGCACGTGGGGATGGTGGGCTTGATCGGTTGGATCGTTCTGCGGGTGGCGGGAGTCTCGCGACGAGGAGCGGTGCTGCCTTTGGTGCTGCTGATGTTCGGCTACGCGTGGTTGACGGGGATGAAGCCGCCGGCGATGCGCGCCGCTTGGATGGCGGCGGTGGTGTTGGGCGCCTTCTGGTTCCGCAGGCGTCCGGATCTGATCAATGCGCTGGGACTGGCGGCCTTGCTGATGCTGCTTCGCGATGGCGACCTGCTGTTTCAGGTGGGTGTGCAGCTTTCCTTTGGTGTCGTGATGGCGATTGGACTGCTCCATTACGGCGTGGGTCGGGCCTTTGCATGGATCGCCTGGATGGAGCCCTATTTACCCCGCTCTTTGTATACTCCATGGCAAGAGCGGTGGTTGAAGGTGAGGCGCTGGTTCGCCGACATGCTGACGGTTTCAACATCGGCGTGGCTGGGTTCGGCACCGCTGACCGCGCTCCATTTCGGTTTGATGACGCCGATCTCGGTATTTGCAAGTGTGGCTCTTTTTGTGGTCGTGTTCCCCTTGCTTGCTCTGGCGTTGTTTTCCGCGTTGATGTCTCCCTTGCCGAGGGTCTCCGAAGGAGCAAACAGGCTGAACTCCGGACTGGCGTGGACGGCCTTGAAGGTCGCCGAAACCGGGGCGGCTGTTCCCTTCGGTAATTTTGCGGTTCCACATGGACGCCCAGCCGATGAGTTCATGATCGTCTATGATCTCGGGGC
This sequence comes from Haloferula sp., assembly GCF_049672945.1. Classification (NCBI taxonomy): domain Bacteria; kingdom Pseudomonadati; phylum Verrucomicrobiota; class Verrucomicrobiia; order Verrucomicrobiales; family Verrucomicrobiaceae; genus Haloferula; species Haloferula sp. The sequence continues at coordinate 68,726 of NZ_JBATWY010000088.1, forward strand.
TGACGGGGCGGCGGTCTGGCGTGATGAAGAGAGCTGTCTGCTGATCGATGCGGGGAGTCGGCGAAGCTTCGAGCGGATCGTCATGCCCTCACTACGTGAAATGGCGTTGCGCCCGGAGAGACTGGTCGCGACCCATCCGGATGGCGGCCACGTCGGAGGCATGATCGAGGCGATCGATGCCTTTCCGATCACCGAAGGGCTTTTGCCCGTGCTGCGGGCCAAGAGCTTGAACTTTCGTGATCTGCTTGCCGCTGGAGAGAAGCGGGATGTGAATTTGATGCGCGGACAGGAGGGGCGGATCTACTATCTTGGTAGTAATACGACTCTCGAGGTGTTGTGGGAACCTGCTGCCTGGAACTGGAATGATGTCGCGGATGGGCGGGTGATGCCGGTGCGCCTGACTTGGCGCGGTTGGAGGATTCTATTCATGTCCGACGCGGGATGGGCCGTCGAACGGGCCATGATCCGAAGTGGCGTGGATTTGGCGGCAGACGTGATTGTGGCGGGTCGTCATCTTCACGATGCGTCACTCGGAGTTCCCTTCTTGGAAGCGAACGGCGCGCGGGTGGTGATCTGCACTCACGCGGAATTTCCACCTGAGCAGCGGGTGCCGGATGGGTGGCGGGAGTCCTGCGAAAGTCGGGGAATCGAAGTCTTCCATCAGGGCGAAAGTGGAGCCGTCACGCTTCTTCAAAGCGACGGAGCACTCGTCCTGACTGGTTTTCTCGATGGGAGAGTGATCCGACTGGAGAAGCCCTAAACTTTTCTGAGTCGCAGGCCCTGGAGGCGTTTACCCTCCGCTTCCCACTGGATCTGGAAGTCGGTTTTGGGGTAGAAGAACGCGTCTTCAGGCCAGTCGAGGGACTCGAAGCGGCCGAACTCAGCGACCTTTTCCTGAGCCCATTCGAAATACTCATCGTGGTCCGTCTTGAACAAGAATTCTCCGCCTGGCTCGAGCACGGCATGAACCGCTTTGAGGAAATCCTGTTGAACCAGCCGCCGGCGATGGTGGCGGATCTTGGGCCACGGGTCCGGGCAAAGAAGATGCAACCGTGAGACCGAGCCGGGAGCGAGCAACCATTCCACCGTGTAGCGACTCTCAAGTCGCAATGTCCTCAAATTCTGTAACTTGAGACGATGGGCGCGCTTGCAGACCTTACGCACTCGGCCAAGCAGACGTTCCACTCCGAGGAAATTGCGGTCGGGGTAATGTTCGGCCATCCCGAGCAGAAATGACCCGTCGCCACAGCCGAGATCCACTTCGAGTGCCTGATCAGCTGGGAAAATCTCGGCTTTGTCCACCTGCCGAAAGTAATCGGTCGGCATGAATTCGTGAGATTCGGGCACTCGGGCGATTGGTTTGGTCATCGGTTCCCCTAGGCAGCGGGCTGAAGGGGAACTGACAAGTCGAATTATTGGGGAGCCCGGGACTGGGTCCGCCGGGAGCAGTGAGAAGGGTTCCCGCTTGACGCTCTTTCCCGGGAATCCCTAACTCTTCCGAACGAGATGCCGCCGGTGTCTCGCAAATCGAAACCTCTTTCCCTTCCAAACCACCGTGGACCTCAAGGAACTTCGCAGAATTGTAGAGCTGATGAACGAGCACGGACTGACCCACTTCGACATGTCGAGGGAGGGTTTCCACCTGAAGCTCAAAAAAGGCCCGGACCTTGATTCGCTCAAGGGCCTGCTCGCCGCGCTTCCTCAGGCGGCAGCCCCCGTTGCTCCGGCACCGGTCGCTGCGACACCAGTGGCCGCGGCTCCGGCAGCTGCTGCGACTCCCGCGGCAGAAGGCGAGGAAATCACCTCTCCCATGGTCGGGACTTTCTACCGCAAGCCTAATCCGGAGTCTCCCGATTTCGTCAGCGTCGGCGACACCATCAGTGAAGGTCAGACCCTGTGCATCATCGAGGCGATGAAGGTGATGAACGAGATCAAGGCCGAGCGCTCAGGTACGATAACCGCCGTACTCATCGACGAAGGTGCTCCGGTCCAGTTCGGGGATGCCTTGTTCAGCATCAAGTGATTCTCCGATCTCTTTCGATCCGCCAATTCCAAATTCGTCTCCATGTTTAAACGCGTTCTTGTCGCCAACCGGGGTGAAATCGCCCTCAGAATCATCCGCGCCTGCCGCGAGCTCGGTGTCGAATCGGTCGCCGTTTATTCGGAGGCGGATGTCGATTCGATGCACGTTCAGTTGGCCGATGAAGCCGTGTGCATCGGCAAGGCGGCGAGCAAGGACAGCTACCTGAAGGCGGATCGGATCATCGCGGCGGCGGAAATCACCGAGTCCGAGGCGATTCATCCGGGATACGGGTTCTTGTCCGAGAACGCGCGCTTCGCCGACATTTGCGCCAGCTGCAATTTTCAGTTCATCGGCCCATCGGCCGAGGTGATCTCGACCATGGGTGACAAGGCGACGGCCCGGGCCACGGCCTTGGCCAACGGAGTGCCTGTCACGCCCGGCTCGGAAATCCTGGCGGACGAGGATGAGGGTCTTGCTGAAGCCAGGAGAATCGGCTTCCCCGTGATGATCAAGGCGACTGCTGGTGGCGGTGGCCGGGGCATGCGTCCCTGCCTCAAGGAGGAGGATTTTCGAGCACTCTACAAGGCGGCTTCAAATGAAGCGATCGCCTGCTTTGGCAATGGCGACTGTTACCTCGAGAAGCTGGTGCTCAATCCCCACCACATCGAGTTCCAGGTCATCGCCGATCGCCACGGAAATTTCATCCAGCTTGGTGAGCGCGATTGCTCGATGCAGCGCCGCAACCAGAAGATCATCGAGGAGTGTCCGTCGCCCCTGCTCACTCCCGAGCTCCGCAAGCGAATGGGAGATGCCTCGGTGAATTTGATCAAGGCGATCGGTTATGAGAATGCCGGCACCATCGAATACCTCGTCGATGACAAGGCGGAGAATTTCTATTTCATGGAGATGAACACCCGCATTCAGGTGGAGCATCCCGTGACCGAGGAAGTCCAGGGCTGCGAGCTCATCAAGGAGCAGATCCGGATCGCTGCTGGAGAACCGCTTTCCGACCACGTCCTCAAATCCATCCCTCGCGGACATTCGATCGAGTGCCGGATCAATGCGGAGGACCCATTCAACAATTTCACACCCAGCCCGGGCAAAATCGATCTCTGGTATGCACCGGGAGGCAAGGGAGTGCGTGTCGATACCCACGTCTATTCCGGCTACACCGTGCCGCCTCACTACGATTCAATGATCGCCAAGTTGATCGTCTCCGCAGCGACTCGCGAGATCGCGGTCGCGAGAATGAAACGGGCCCTCGGTGAGTTCATGATCCACGGCATTCACACCACGATTCCTTTCCAACAGGAAATCATCGACCACCCCGACTTCAAGAACGGCACCTACGATATCGGCTGGGTGGCGCGGTATCTCGAAGAGCGCAAGGGCTGATTCCGCGATCAGGATGAATAGCGTGAATCACGGGCTCGACGACGCTCGTCTCTACGGGATCGTCGATACCGGCTACGTCTCGCCAGACGATGCCGAAGCGGTCACCCACCAGCTCTTGAAGGGTGGCGTGGATCTCATCCAGTTGCGCGCCAAAGGGTGGGACCCGCCATCGATCCTCGAGCTGGGCGAGCGCATCCGACCCATTTGCCGGGAGACGGGCGTCCCCTTCATCGTCAACGATTTTCCCGAGATCGCCGTCGAGCTTGAGGCCGATGGGCTTCATCTCGGCCAGGATGACGGAAGCCTTGCCGAGGCACGCAGGCTTGTCGGAAGCGGGATGTTTCTGGGAAGATCCACCCACTCGCCGGATCAAGCGCGTCAAGCACTCGAAGAAGGATTCGACTACATCGGTTTTGGCCCCCTTTTTCCCACTCCGACCAAAGCAGGACGTCCCGGAATCGGGATGAAGGATATTGGAAAAGTTGAGCGCGAAGTCGGCACTCAAATCCCCGTCTTCTGCATCGGCGGGATCAAACGCGACAATCTCGCGGAGGTCATTGGAGCCGGCGGGCGTCGCGTCGTCATCGTTTCCGATTGGCTGAAGGCGAAGGACATCACTGCGGCCGTTCACGAGACACGCCTGATCTTGGATCCGGCTTGAGAGGCGCCAGCGACGTTGAATCCCAATCCTTATCATTGCCATCGTAGCAGCTTCCATCGATACCCCTTCGCGCACCTGACCTGTTTTTCATCATGACCGAACCCACCACTGCACTCTCCGTCGTTGTCGGAGGAACCGTCGCCATCGACAACGTCAAAACTCCCGGCTCCGAAGCTGAAAACCTCCTTGGTGGTTCGGCAGCCTACGCTGCGCTCGCGGCTTCTTTCTACTGCTCTTCCGTACATCTCGTCGGGATCGTCGGAAAAGACTTCCCGGCAGAGCACCTCGCGATGCTGGAAAGCCGGGGCATCACTCTCGATGGCATCGAGCGTTCCGATGGCGATTCGTTCACCTGGAGCGGTGAATACATGGAAAACATGAACGAACGGGTGACTCATCGCGTCGGCCTCAACGTGCTCGAAAGCTGGGAAGTCAAAGTGCCCGCTCCGGCCAACGAGGCCGCCATTGTGGTGCTCGCCAACATGTCGCCCGACAACCAACTGCAAATGCTCGCTCAGTCCCAGGCCGAGTCGTCCTTCGTGATTGCGGACACCATGGACCTGTGGATCGAGATCGCCAACGAGCGGCTCCACGAAGTGCTCAAGCAGCTGGATCTTTTTGTGATCAACGAAAGCGAGGCCCGTGATTTCGCAAAAACCTCGAACCTAGTACTTGCCGGACGTCGATTGCTGGAAAAGGGCCCGCGCTTCGTGGTGATCAAACTGGGTGAGTTCGGCGCGATGCTGTTTGGCCGACTTCAAGGATCCATTCCTGATGAACTCTGTCCCGACAGTTTTTTCCGCTGTGCCGCCTTCCCGCTCAGCGAGATCACTGACCCCACCGGGGCAGGGGATTCCTTTCTTGGAGCAATCGCGGGATACCTCGCGGCCAAGGGCAACCAGGATCCTTCCTTTGACACCATTCAGCAAGCCGTTGTCCAGGGATCCGTATTGGCTTCCTTCACCTGCGAAGCCTTCTCCACCAAGCGATTGGAGGGCTTGACCCCCGCAGATCTCGACGCCCGGCTTGAGGCCTTCCGCCAGATGAGCTCGTGGTAAAACCATAAATCCAAGGGTTTGAGGCCCTTTTCTTCGTAATTCCACTGAGAATTTGGGCGTCAAAAAACACCCTGCGGACGAAGTTTTTGCTTGCGACTTGGGTGTTGAGCGGCGTTTATGAAGCTCAACACCAGCGAATTCGTGGATAAATCGTGTATCGTGACTTCCTTGTCACAATGGGTTTTTTCCTCGACGTCGTCGGATTCGAAACTTAAAACCTACAACGTAATGAAACCAATCATCCCTTTCGCGCTCCTCGGAGCCCTTTTCGCGGTCGGCGCCAACGCGGCGGTCACTGATCCTGTCGGATACGTCACAATTCCGCTTCCTGGCACAGGCGGTGGAGCCCCTCAGGCCCTCCAAGTTGCTTCCCAGCAGCTTTTGCCTGGTGGTTCGACCGAATTCGCTGGCGTTGCTGAGGGTTTTGGAAGCGATGGCTCGGGCACGTTCCTCCAAGACGATGATGGGACTTGGGCAGCCGGAGATTTTTACAACAGCACTGATTCTCAGTTCACAAGTTTGGTGGAGATTACTTCTGGCCCGTTGGTTGGAACTCTCACTTGGATAACAGGTTCGGATGTCGATAAATTGTATACATTCGATGACATCAGTGCGGCAGGCGCAGATGCTGGGTTCAAGGTTATTCGGGCCTTTACGGTTTCTAGTTTGCTTGGTGATGTTCCTACTTCTGACGTTCTCGGAGGTGCTACCTCAATTTCTTCGGCGGATAACTTTCTGCTCTATAATTCTGCTGCGAACGCTTACACCACATTTTGGTATAAAACTGGTGGTCCTGGCGGTGTTGGTTGGAGGTCTGATGATGGATCCATTACGAACCCAGCCGAGTCTCCGATTCATCCTGTAGACAGCGGTATTATTTTCGTTCGTAAACAATCCGCGGGCGGTTCACTTGTTATCGCAGGTGATGTAAAGACGGGTGTCACTGATGTGGTGATTCGGGGTGGTGGTGGCACCGGGCCGTCTGCCACGACTCTTAATATCGTCCAAGTCCCCTATCCTGTCGATCAGTTGACACCTGACAACAGTGGGCTCTACACCGGGGATCCAGCAACAGGTCTGGCTGGTGCTACTTCAATTTCATCAGCTGATAGCTTGCTAGTTTTTGATTCAGCAACTAATAGCTACACTACTTTCTGGTACAAGACTGGTGGGCCAGGTGGGATTGGTTGGAGATCTGATGATGGCTCGATAGCTGATCCTGCCAATCAAGCTCTCTCTTCTACATCTGCAATCTTGATCCAGCGGAAGGCTAGTGGTTCTGACTTCACGTGGGCAATTCCACCTGTCACAATCGCCCCTTGAACTTTAGATATCACCTCCAAACAACACTAAGTTTATCTCAATATGAAAACCAAAATTGCACTCCTAGCGTTCTTAGCCATTTCGGGCTCTTCTCTCATGGCTGCATCAATATCAGTCGATATGTTTGCCGACACAGCGGGAACAACTTCTGGTGGTGTGCTGCTCGGTAATGGATTTACGGCCTACATTGGTACTTACACAGGACCTTCCAATCCGGCTACTACGTTTGAGGCCATCCAAGCTGGTTTCAATTCGATAGGCTCCATTGCATTCGCCACTGGCGCTGCTGCTGGCTATGATGGATATTTCAACACTGGTGCCATCGCCTTCACTGACGCTGCTGGCGTGGGAGGTCAGGCTGTGTATGTTCACTTGACAGATGGTGGTGTTCAAAATGCTTTGTTCACGGGTGCTGCACTTGGGACGTTCAAGTTTGATGCGGACATTCCGAATAGCGGGACCGCTTCGATTCAGGCGTCGAATGCTGGGGAGCTTACCTACTTGGTTGGAAGCTATAATCCCACGGGAACAAGTCCGTTCGGAGGTGGCACTATTGAACTGACTCCGATTCCGGAACCGTCCATGGTTTTCCTCAGTGCACTTGGTGTCTTCGGTCTTCTTAGACGTAAGCGCTGAGCCAGCTAAATAGTCTTGAGTCTTCTATGAGAGTGGGTGTTTTTCACCCACTCTCGTTTTGTGTTAAGTGATCTCTTTTGAATTGGGTGGATACCTGTAATATTCGATACCAAGCCAGTTGGGCCTCTCGAAATCTGGAAGACTGTGTCGACCTTCTTCGGAAAGAGCTTCGCCGTACTCCAAGGAATTTGGGAGTATTACTTGAGCTAGGTAGGGTTCTAGGGCTTCTACAAGATTTCAGCCAAGCTAATAGAGTTTTTACTAGGTTACTGAAGATATCTGATAGGAAGAATCAGCCCATACTTCTTGCCAAAATTGCTGAGCTGTCTCAGGACTTTGTTGATCAAACAGTGGCAGGCAGTGCATTCGCACGAGCAGCGACTCATGGAAGCGTCGACCTTCTCGCCAAATACGCCGAATTCGAGCTAAAGCACAGGAACAATGAAAAGGCTCGAAACTTGGTTGAAAGGGCCCTCGAGGCAAATCCCAAGTATCCATACGCGCTCTTGATCAAAGCCAGGCTATTGAGAGAAGGGGGGTGCGCTTCTGAGGCTCTGCAGTTGCTGGAAAACATATCTGATTCAGGTGATATCCCATCAAGAGTGAAGGCAGCTTATGAAAAGGGACAAATTCTGGATCTGTTGGGGGACTATGACTCCGCATATAACGCCTTCCTTGAGGCGAAAAAGCCATTAATGACTTACCGACAGAAAGCTATTCACATAAGGCAGCTTTCGCGGGAAACTTTTAACGAAATCGCCCAATGCCTTACACAACGTCAAGTCGATCGTTGGAGAAGTGAGCAGTTGGATCGAGGTGGTAGCTCATATAATATTGCTTTACTAGGCGGGCACCCACGATCGGGAACAACACTCTTGGAACAGATTCTCATGTCCCACTCCGCCGTTAATTCGACGGACGAGACAGAGAACTTCAATATTTTCGCCTACTCGCGCGTCATGAATAAGACTAGCGAACGAAACGCTCTTAAGGCTTTTGACTCGTTGAGCAATGCAGCTGGAGCAAGGTTAAGAACTGACTATCTCCGAGCTGTTCGAAGGAGTCTCGTCAAGGAGGGTGACTTCGAGTATTGGATCGATAAGAACCCTTCTCTAACTGCAATTGCACCGCTTCTTTTGAGGATTCTTCCCGAAATAAAGTTTATTGTAGTGAATCGTGATCCGCGAGACGTGATTTTGAGTTGTTTTATGCAATGTTTCTACCCATTGGATACCATCCCAGCAAATTATTTAACTTTAGCAGATGCCGCTGATGAATACTGCGGCGTAATCCGCAACTGGAAAACTTTTGCAGCCTTCTTGGGTGATTCAGTTTGTGAAGTGAATTACGGCGATATTGTTCACGACCTACCTAGCGTATCCCGACGAGTCCTATCATTTATGGGTCTCGATTGGAGTCCAGATGTTCTCCGTTTCAACGAGCTGTCAAAGGACCGGATAGTCAGGTCAAAGACTGCGTTCGACGTCACAAGAAATATTCATTCAAACTCAATCGGAAGATGGAAGAATTACGAGAAACACTTCGGCCCTGCGATTGACAAGCTGATTCCAGTTATGGACTGAGAGTCTGATGACAGGAGCAGTGCTTCAGACCACGCTTACAGTTCCGCGTGATCTTAAGACTTCAGAGAAGAGGCGTATGCCACTGCCTGGAGGTAGAGTCCATCGGCGGGAGCGCAGTAGGGGGCTCGACCGTGGGGAAGTTCGGCAGACTGATCGAGAAGCTGCGTAAATTCCTCAATTCGCCGGCGGCCTTGGGCGACTTCGATGACGCTGCCGGTGAGGAGGCGGACCATTTTGTAGAGGAAGCCGTCGCCTGTCCAAGTGAGCCGCCAACCGTCATCTTGAGATTCAAGCGAGGCGCAGGTAAGCGTGCGGTGGTAGTCGGTGGCCTCGGTTTCGTTGCCGCGTTTGGCGGCAAAGGCTTTGAAGCAGTGTCGTCCCAAGGTGGCCTTGAGGGCGTCTTCGAGGAGGTAGGGGTCGAGTTGCCGGGGGAGGTGCCAGGCGAGGCCGGCTTTGAATGGTGAGAGGACGGGCTCGGTGCAGATATTGTAGCAGTAGGTTTTGCCCTTGGCGGAGAAGCGAGCATGGAAGTCGTGGGCGACTTCTTCTGCGGACAGGACACGGATGGATGCGGGGAGCTTGGTATTGAGGGCAGGGACCCAGTTGAAGGGGTTCATGGTGAGTCGCTCCGGCGCGTCGAAGTGAGCGACCTGGGCGAGGGCATGCACGCCGGCGTCGGTGCGGCCCGAGCCATGGACGCGGACCGGTTCTTTGGCGGTTTCGGAAGCCGCTTTTTCAAGGTGGTCTTGAACGGTGTTGCCGGAAGGCTGCGATTGCCAGCCATCGAGCGTCCGTCCGTCGTAGGCGAGGGTGAGTTTGATCCGCACGGGCAAGAAATGCCGCTTCGGTGACGGCGAACAAGGAATTATCTGATTTCCTTGGGAGGTGGCACGCCCCCGTGCCACAGGGTAGCGGTTCTGCTCGGCGAAGCGGATTGGAAGAAGGATACGCATGGGTTCAAGACATTCAGCCCTCTGCGACGGGGGCGTCGTAGCTCCCGGTAAAGCATGGATAAAGCTTCACTCTTAGTGGTTGGAGTTTGGGGGTGTTGGGGGCATTTTGGGTGGGTGGAGAAGGAGATCGACGGGTTCATGATGTTTCTGGCGACCGAGCGGGGTCTATCCAAAGCCTACCAGTTGTCGGTCCGCCAAACGCTCGATGCTCTTGCGACCTGGGTCTCGGATCGCAAGACGAGTCTCGAAGATCTTGGGACGGATGAATTGAGTGAGTTCCTTGGGATCAGAAAGACGGAGGGGCTTTCGACGGCTTCGCTGCGGATCACGATGGTCCATCTCAAGGTCTTCTTTCGCTGGCTGGCTGGAAAGGGTCGCTTAGAGATGGACCCAGCCGAGCCCTTGTTGTCGCCGCGACCTGATCAGTCGCTGCCTGAAACGATGAATCGTGAGACAGTGGAGCGACTTCTTGAAAGTATCGACCTCACGGAACCCTTGGGTCGGCGCGACCGGGCGATGCTTGAAATGTTCTACGCCTCTGGTTTGCGACTGAGCGAGCTCTGTGGCCTGCGCCTGGAAAGCTACGATTCCGAGGAGGGCTTCCTGCGGGTGACGGGCAAGGGGAACAAGACGCGAATTGTTCCCGTAGGTGGCCGCGCCCGGGACGCCGTGGAGGACTATGTTAGAAACGAGCGCGCCCATCTCGTCTCGAAAAAATCCAGTTCCGAGATTTTTCTCAGTATTCGCGGAGGCAGGCTCTCGCCAGATCGTGTCCGGCAGATTGTGAAGGAACGGGCGGCGCGTGCGGGCATTGAAAGCAATGTCTATCCCCACCTTTTGCGGCACTCGTTTGCGACGCACCTGCTCGAAGGTGGAGCGGATCTGCGCGTCATCCAGGAGCTACTGGGGCATGCCGATATCGCGACGACACAGATCTACACCCACGTGGATGGGGCGCGTTTGAAGGCCGTTCACAAGCGTTTCCACCCACGCGGATAAAGTCCACTTCAGCAGGGTCCCCGCGCAAGGGGCTGAGACTGAGCGCACCATCCGGTGTGCCTCGGAAATTGAACCGCCAAGACGCCAAGATCGCAAAGAACCTTCGAGTATTGGCCCAAAATGGAATCATCACCTCAAAGGAACCCAAACTTGGTGACCTTTGCTTGTTGGCGGTGAAAAAGGGGGCTGGATTTCAATCCATCCGCAGACCTTGTCCCTTGTGAAGGGATCCCTGCCTACTTCACCTCGACCTTTTTCTTCACTCCGTAGGGTTGGATTTTCAAGTCGGTGGTGGACTGCGGTACCGACTTCTCTTTGGCGGGTTCACCTCCACTTGGGGCGGCTTCCTCACCTACGGGCAGGACTTGCTTGGCTTGGATCCGGACGGACTGATAGAGAAGGTTGTAGTTGTGCCTGAGGACGGCGGGGAAATTGACGCGACCTGCCTCGACGATTTTTTCACGCAGAAGTTTGGCAGAAAGATCGGCCACGAGTTCCGCTCCCACTTTCACGGCACCTTCGGCGCCGGTAACTTTGCCGCCGGCAACGGCGGTGCTTCTCACCAGATCGCTGGCGATGGTTTGTCCCTGAATCGCGAGATTGGATTGTGCGGAGCTCACCGTGCCATCGGCTTCAAAGCTGACTTCAAGAACCGCATGATCATCGCTGGCCAGCCAACCTCGACGGTGATCGATTCTCAAGGAGACAAAAATCCCGCCATTGGGTGTCGGAGTGATCTCCGGTTTGTAGGTCCGGTAATTGGCACCGGAAAGGGCGTAATCGACCGTTGAGGTTTTGCCTTTCCAGCCACCGAGGCTCTCACCGAAGGCGTCGACGTCAATGTCGACACCTGCAAACGAGGCAGGGGCCAACAAAAGAGTAGCGGCGAGAATCAGGTGTTTCATGACAGTTGGTAGAGCGGCGTCGGCGAGCGGTTATACTCGATTTTCGTCCGATGTATTCATCTGAAATCGAGAAATTCGTCGAGGATGGGAAGGTCGGCGGCCGCCCAGTCGAGGCTCCGCAGTTCGTCCGGCGAGCACCAGCGCAGCTCGGAGTGCTCGTGCGGTTGAGGCGTGCCCTTCGTGATACGGCAGAGAAAGGGAATCAGCCGGATCGGGCCGCGGTCGTAGATGTGGACGACGGGGCTGAGTGGCTTGGTGGTTTGGATTGTGATGCCCAGTTCCTCTTCGAGTTCCCGGATCAGGGCTTGCTCCGGGGACTCGCCATTCTCGATTTTCCCTCCGGGGAACTCCCATTGGCCGCCCAGATGCTTCCCTTCGGGGCGGCGGCAAGCGAGGATCCGGTGATCGTCGTCAAGGATGAGGCCGGCGACGACGTCGATCATATCCGGGATAGTGGGAGGGCGACGGCGAGGTCGCGGAAAGGGAATTGTTTCACCGTCCTTCGGCGAGCCGGTCGGCGAGCATCTCGGGCAATCCGGCGGCGCGGATCTTCTCCTGGGTCCTGGCGAGGTCGTATTCGATCCGTCGGATGACCACGAGCTTGTGCTCCAGATCGTAGATTGCGTAGGCGGCGCGCCAATCTCCATCGCGCGGCTGTCCGACGGATCCGCAATTGATGAAGTATTTGGAGCCGGGTTCAATGATGACCGATTCGGCGGGAACTTCTTCGACCTTTTCGCCCTTGATGTAGACGCGGGGCACATGGGTATGGCCGTGGAAACAGACTTGGGTAAACTGGTAAGAGAAGTTGGACATCGCGTCGAAACGATTGGTCACGTAGTTCCAGTTTGCCGGCTGATCGAGGGTGCTGTGGACGACGGTAAAATCGGCGATCTGGCGGACCATGCGCAGTCGGCGAAGCCAGGTCCGTTGTTCTTCTGAGAGTTGGTCCCGAGTCCATTCCAAGGCGGTCGCCGCCACGGGATTCATGGTTTCGAGGGAATGGGTGCCTGAGGCGTCTTCGTCGTGATTTCCCTTCACCACCGGGCAGTCCATGGCGCGAACCTGTTCAAGACAGGCGACGGGGTCGGCGTTGTAGCCGACGACATCGCCGAGGCAGATGTAATCGGTGCAGCCTTGTGCTTCCGAGTCGGCGAGCACCGCCTCGAGGGCTTCGAGGTTGGCATGGATGTCACCGAAGAGTGCGATGCGCTTCGGGCTGGCCTTCGTTTCCTG
>NZ_JBATWY010000089.1:0-8989 GCF_049672945.1 Haloferula sp.
TGAGTCATTTCCTATTGGAATGATTGATTAAAAAATCTAAACAAAAAGGCACTCCATGGCATTGTGCATGATCCACCGCCCGGAGGTGCGAACTGCCGAAGGATTCTGTTTGTTTCCCGGCTAGCCGCATCTCAGGGTCGTGAAGATGCCTGAGGCGGTGATGAGAGAGAAGTTCGGGCACGGAGAGTTTCGTGCCGGTCAAAAGGAGGTGGTCGAAGGGCTTCTGGATGGTCGATCGATGCTTGCGGTCTTTCCAACCGGTGGTGGGAAGTCGCTCTGCTATCAGCTTCCGGCACTCATGATTGAAGGGGTCACGCTGGTCATATCCCCGCTGATTGCCCTGATGAAGGATCAGGTCGATGCGCTCTGTGGGAAAGGGATTGCGGCGGCACGTCTCGATTCCTCACTGAGTCAGGACGAGTATGGTGAGGTGATGGACGGCTTGAAGTCGGGTTCGTTGAAGCTGCTCTACGTGGCGCCGGAAAGGCTTTCGAACGAAGGGTTTCGGCATCGGCTGAGCCGCTTGAAAATCGGAATGGTTGCGATTGATGAAGCACACTGCATTTCCGAATGGGGCCATAATTTCCGACCGGATTATCTCAAATTGGCAAAAGTCTGCCGTGACCTCAAGGTGCCACGCGTGCTGTGCCTGACCGCGACGGCGACCCCGTCAGTTTCCGATGACATTCGTCGCGAGTTTGGAATCTCGAAGAATGACCACATCCAGCTTTCATTTCACCGTGACAATCTCGATCTGCGCGTCACGCCGTTGGATGCAAGTCTGCGGATGGAGCATTTGTTGAAGCGACTTGGGGAAGTCGACGGGGCGGCAGTGGTCTACGTGACGCTCCAGCACACGGCGGAGTCGGTGGCGACCTTCCTGAAGCGGAAAGGGGTTTCCGCGCAAGCGTATCATGCGGGTCTGCCTCCGGAATTTCGTGCAGCTGCGCAGGAGAAGTTCATGGGGGGCGAGACGCGGGTGATGGTCGCAACGATCGCTTTCGGGATGGGAATCGACAAGGCGGACATCCGAGCCGTCTTTCACTTCAATCTTCCAAAATCGCTTGAGAACTACTCACAGGAAACCGGCCGCGCCGGCCGCGACGGAATGGAATCGGTGTGCGAGCTGCTTGCTTGTGGCGACGATCTGGTGACCTTGGAGAACTTCACCTACGGCGACACTCCAACGCCGGCCGCCGTCAGGCATCTCGTCGATCACGTGCTGCGTATCGGCAAGGAGTTTGATGTGTCCGTTTACGAGCTTTCGACGGTGAACGACATTCGTCCGCTGGTGGTGACCACGCTGCTGACCTACCTCGAACTTGAGGGTGCGATTGAGGCGACTCGTCCGTTTTACTCGACCTATTCGGTGAGGCTGATCCGCGACATGGAAAAGATGCTTTCCGGCTACGATGCACGGCGGAAGAGTTTTCTGCGCAAGATCTTCGGCGCGGCGAAGGAGGGGAGGAGTTGGCTCAATTTTGATATTGCCAAGGTGGCCATGGAGACGGGTGAAGATCGGGATCGAATTGTTACCGCGCTGACTTATCTCGAAGAAGCTGGAGACATCATCTTGAAGAAGTCCGGAGTCCGGCAGGGTTACCGCTTGCTGCGTGACCACATGGATTTGCGTGAGCTCGCGGCTCACCTTGATGACCGATTCCGTCAACGCGAGGCGGCGGACCTTGAGCGGCTGCAGCAGGTGGTTGCTCTGGCGGAAACGGAGGGCTGTCTGACCGGTTTCGTGACCGAGCATTTTGGTGAGAAGCTGAAGAAGCCCTGTGGTCATTGCGATCGTTGTCGCGGGGTCGGACCGGTGGCGATTCCCCGTTCGAGATGGCCGGATGTGGGTCAGGACCAGTTGGCGATCATTCAGGATCTGCGTTCCGAAAAACACGCCTCCTTGAAGACGGCGCGTCAGCTCACCCGCTTTCTCTGTGGGATTTCCAGCCCCGCCGCACAGCGTGCGCGCCTGACACGTCACGATGCGTTCGGTCTCCTCGAAGGCACGCCATTTGCTGAGGTGCAGCGGGTGGTGGAGACAATGATTCCCTAGTCTTTCAGGGCAGAGCTCTTGCCCGTAAGAAAATCTGCCCGCGCGGTGATTCGTGTGATTTGGGTGCGTGATTTTTCGTAACCAAATTACAGTCAAATGATTAGAGCTCGAGGTAAAGTTATGCTCTTCGCCTTCGGTATTCTTCCTCAAAGAAAAATTGTCTCAAAAATCATCGGCGCGATCGTTCCAAGGGCTCAAAGGTTTGTGCGCGTAGGGGAATTGTTCCCTTTTGATGACCTAAAGCAGCATGTCCCACATCTTCATGCCCCCAACTCCCGAGCAGGAAGCGGCTCTTCACAAGCAGCGGAGGAACTCGATGATCGTGAGCTTCTTCGTTGCTCTTTTGGAGATGGTTCTCGTCGGGGTGATCCTCACGTTGATTCTGCTGCCGGGGTTCTTCAAGGAGACGCCAGTGATGGTCGCCTACAATGCTCCCGTTCAGGCGGAACAAGAGGTCGAGCAGAAGAAGAAAACGAAGATCACGACCAAGCCCACGGCGCCTTCCTCATCGCAGGCGCGGGTCATTGCTGCGAATACGGCGTCGCCGCTCGCGATTCCCGTTCCCGACATGGAGTTCAATGATAGCGAAGTCTCGCTGGAGTTCGGCAGTGGCGACGATTTCGGGGCAGGTTGGGAGATGGCGGACTAAGAAGCCGCTGTGGGTGGTGGAGGAACGACGTTCTTCAAACAGGAAGTGGTCGCCCAGCGTGTCGCCTACGTCATCGATGCTTCGAGATCGATGAGCAAGCAGCGACAGGAACTCATGCGTGAGGAGTTGACCAAATCGATCAAGCAACTCCGGGCACCGATGCTCTATCAAATCATTTTCTTTTCCGCTCCTGCCTGGGTCGCTGGAAGTGATGTCGAAGTGGATAATGAGGCAGGCAGAGGCATCGTCACGGACAAGTCCGGCAGCTACGAATGGGAAGGTCGCAAGCGGAGTTATTCCGGGTGGGAACCGAAAGGCGAAGAACAGCCTGTCCCGTGGATTGAGTTCAGCTCCAAGACACGCCGGCAGTCCGAAAAGCACATTGAGAACCAGACGATGTCCTTGGGGACCGACTGGGGTCCACCCCTTAGAATGGCATTGGAAATGGAACCACCCCCCCAGATCATTTTCTTCATGACCGACGGGGCTGGGGGCAGTACCAAGGAACTCCTCGACGATCTCCGGAAACTCGCCCGTCGAAAGAAGACGATCATCAACACCGTCGCGCTGATGGAACCGAGTGCGGTCGATGGCCTGATCTATCTGGCCAAGGAAACCAAGGGGCAGTTCACGATCGTGGACGAGCGGGGCAGAGCTGAAGTTCAGGAGTTGAAGTAGGGTCAGCTTTCGAGCATTTGGTGCTTCGCGGGTAGCTGCCGTCGGCAGTAGGCGGCTCCCGGTCCAATGGTGGTCATTGATCGAGTAGGATTGGAATGTCGGGGATGTCGGAGGGCTCCGCCGCTTGTCCCAAGGTGCATTGGATGGGATGCTTTCACGTGCGGACCATGGGGTGACGCTTGCCACGAGTTAGAGGAAAGAGTGCGTGACCGATGGGCAGTTTTTCTTGAATTGGAGTCATCGGGAGGATTTTGCATGGCAGGGAGGCCGGTTTCCCTTCAGCATCGAACCTGTTGGGAATCGGTTGGATCCGAAACCGACTGTCTGAAGATTGCCATTCCCACAACCCGGTTACTGCCCATGCTTCTTTTCGCCCCTAACGAACTGGTGAACCTCGAGTGCCGGACGGCGTTGACTCCAGCCAGCGTGCGCAAGCTGAAAGGTCTGGGTATTGAGGTGAGAATCGAGGCCGGCCTTGGTGGTGCGGCGGATTTTCCGGATGAGCTTTTTTTGGCCGAAGGGGCGGAGAAGATCGGGCGAGATGAAGGTTTGAAGTCGGCGGACCTGGTTTTCTGCGTCAACCCGTTGGCCTCGGATGAAATCCGGATGATGAAGCGGGGGGCCATGTTGATTGGCTTTCTGGAGCCTTTCCATGTGCACCTGGAAGATGGTGAGGCGCCCGTGGATACGCCGGCCAAGGCGCGGATGGATGCGATGCTCGAGGCGGGGATCACCGGGGTGTCGGTCGAGATGATGCCGCGGACGACCCTCGCACAAAAAATGGACGCGATCAGTTCGCAGGCGAACCTCGCCGGCTATGTGGCCGTGGTGCTGGCGGCCGAGCGTTTGAACAAGATTTTCCCGATGATGATGACGCCTTCCGGCACGATTTCTCCTGCCAAGGTGTTTGTGATTGGCGTTGGGGTGGCTGGGCTTCAGGCCATCGCGACGGCCAAGCGCCTGGGGGCGCGCGTGACCGCATTCGACACACGGGAAGAGGCGCTTGAGCAGGCGGAATCGCTGGGGGCGAAGGCGTTGCGGATTGATCTCGGTGAAACGGGTTCGACCGATCAGGGCTATGCGAAAGAGCTGACGCCGGAGCAACTGGAGATCCAGCGGGCGGCTCAGGGCAAGGTCTGTGCGGAGAGCGATGTGGTGATCTGCACGGCGAAACTCTTCGGCCGCAAGGCTCCGCTGCTGGTGAAGGCGGATGTGGTGGCCTCGATGGCTCATGGCTCGATCATCGTCGATCTGGCGGCGGAGACGGGTGGCAATGTGGAAGGGGTCGTCGCGGGTAAGGAAGTGGTGACTGGCAATGGCGTGCGGATCATCGGACACGCCAAGCTCGAGAACTTCGTCCCGCGGGATGCGAGTGGGATGTTCGCGAACAATCTAAGCAATTTCATCGAGCACTTCTGGGACAAGGAAACCTCAAGCTTCAAGCATGATGACGAGGATCCGATCCTGAAGGGGGCGGTGCTGACCCGGGATGGGAAATTTGTGAACGAACACCCTGCATTCAAGAAATAGTCATGGATCCATCGACCCTCATCCTCCTTCTCTTTGTCTTCACTCTCGCCGGTTTCCTCGGATTTGAGCTGATCGCGAAAGTTCCATCCCAACTGCACACTCCGCTGATGTCGGGATCAAACGCGATCTCTGGAATCACGGTGGTTGGCGCAATCATCGCCACATCGACCATGGGTGACTCACAGCTCGGTCGTTGGTTGGGATTTGCGGCGCTGGTGCTTGCTACGATCAATGTCGTAGGAGGCTACGTGGTGACCGATCGGATGCTGGCGATGTTCAAAAAAGGAAAAAAGTAAACGCGGGGCATGATGGATTTCGAACAATTTCAAAACCTCGCCTACATCGGGGCCTCGATCCTTTTCATTCTCGGCATCAAGATGCTCGGGAAAGCGGATACCGCTCGAAAGGGCAACCGTTTGTCGTCAATCGGGATGCTGGTGGCGGTGCTGGCGACGGTCGTCGGACAGGTCTCGCGCGGTGAAATGCACTGGGGGATGGTGCTCGCTGGTCTCGTCCTCGGTGGCGGAATTGGATTGGTAAGCGCACGCAAGGTGGAGATGACCGGGATGCCGGAACTGGTCGCCTTGTTCAACGGCTTCGGTGGCTTGGGGAGTTTGCTGGTGGGTTGGGCTGAGGTCGCAGGGGTTTTGAAGATCGATGGATTTACGGGATTCGCAGTCTGGGCGACGGTGCTCATTGGCGGAGTCACGTTTACTGGATCGATGGTGGCTTGGGCGAAGCTTGCGGAAAAAATCAGCGGCAGCGCGGTGAGCTTTTCCGGGCAGAAAGCCCTCAACATGGTTTTGTTTGTGGGCCTTCTCGTTTGCGGGGCGATGTGGATTTCCACCGGTTGGCCGGCTCTCTTGTATGCCGTGATCGTGCTTTCGCTGGTGCTCGGTGTGCTGGCGGTGATTCCAATCGGCGGTGGGGACATGCCGGTGGTGATCGCCTTGCTGAACAGCTTTTCGGGACTGGCGGCCGCGGCGGCGGGATTCGTGATCGCCAACAATGTGCTGATCGTGGCCGGTTGCCTGGTCGGAACCTCCGGGCTGATCCTGACGGTGATCATGTGCAAGGCGATGAACCGGACGCTGAGCAATGTGCTTTTCGGAAGCTTCGGGGCGGCGAACGGATCGGGTGCCGCGGTGGAAGGTGAGATGAAGGCACTATCCGTGGAAGATGCCTACTACGTGCTCGAAGCGGCGCGAAATGTGGTCTTCGTGCCGGGTTATGGCATGGCGGTCGCGCAGGCTCAGCATGCGGTAAAGGAGCTTGGCGAGCTTCTCACCGAGAATGGTGCTGAGGTGCGCTATGCGATTCACCCGGTGGCGGGTCGGATGCCCGGGCACATGAACGTGCTGCTGGCGGAGGCGGATGTCGCCTATGAGCAGCTTTGCGAAATGGACGACGTCAATGCGACGATGGAGATGGTTGATGTGGCGATCGTGGTCGGCGCCAACGACGTGGTAAATCCATCGGCGCTCGAGGATGAGACGAGCCCGATTTATGGGATGCCGATCATCAACGTACACAAGGCGCAGACCGTGTTCGCGCTGAAGCGCGGTAAGGGAGCGGGCTTCTCAGGCTTGGTGAACTCGCTGTTCTTCCGTGAAAACACCCGGATGATATACGGGGACGCCAAGGAGACGATCACGGGATTGGTAACGCAGTTCAAGGAGTGAGGAGGGGAACAAGGAAATCGCGCAAAACGACGCGAAATTCTAAAAGGCATGCTTTAGATTGCTGGCTGGAATTCTCTCACCTGAAGCTCGCGAGTTCCGGGCACAAAAAAGGGAGACGCTTGTGCGCCTCCCTTTTTGTTAGAGTAATTTAGTCTTCTCCCCAACCGAGGATCTTGGCGACCTTCGGGGCGCGGATGCGGTGAGGGCGGGGGAAGCCGGATCCGACCAACGGACGGGCGTAGGTGAGGAAGGCGTCAGTGACGTTGTTACCTTCGGCATTGATGAATATGTCCTCCATGGTGCGTGTTTGCGCGGCGACATTTTCAAAGGGCTGAAGCGAGTAGTCGACCGAGTAGTTGCCGGTCCGCTGGATGGCGACGGAGCCATCGAGGTCGTGCCAAAGGGCGAAGTGTGCGGCCTTTTCCCCGACTTCGCGGGCTTCGTTCTGGTCGACGTCCGAGACACATCCGATGAAGGAGCGCTGGACGTAGCCGAAGGTGTCGGAACGCACGCGTTTGATGCCGGTCTTGTCCTTGATGATGCCGGAGAGAAGATCGCCAAGAGCACCGGTGCCGGAGAGCTGGACGTTGCCGTGGTCATCCTTTTCGACGGAGTCCATGAGCTTTGTCACCATGGGGACGCCACTTTCATCGTGGATGCCTTCGCTAACGGCGATGACGCAGCGGCCATACTTATCGAAGACGGCCTTTACGTCCTTGGCGAATTTTTCAGGATCAAAAGTCCGTTCGGGGAGGTAGATGAGATGCGGGCCATCGTCCGGGTATTTCTTGGCGAGACTGGACATGGCAGTAAGGAAGCCCGCGTGACGGCCCATCACGACGCCGATGTAAACTCCGGCGAGGGCGCGGTTATCGAGGTTGGCACCCGCGAAGGCAGAAGCAACGAAGCGACCGGCCGAGCCAAAGCCCGGAGTGTGGTCGTTGCCGGGGAGGTCGTTGTCGATCGTCTTGGGGACGTGGATGCAACGGAGTTCGTAGCCGGCTTTTCCGGCCTCGTCATTGACGATGCGGCAGCCGTCGGCGGAGTCGTTTCCACCGACGAAGAAGAAGTAGCGGATGTCGTGGGCGCGGAGTACCTTGAACATCTGGCGGCACTGGTCTTCGGTCGGCTTCATCCGGGTGGAACCTAGCGCCGAACTTGGCGTGTCCCCAACAAGCTCAAGGTTGTTGGTCGTTTCCTGGGTCATGTCGAGGAAGTCCTCGTTAAGGATACCTTCGACACCGTGGCGTGCTCCATAGACCCGATGGACCTGGGGGAACTTCCGGGCCTCGAGGGCGACTCCGACGATGGACTGGTTGATGACGGCGGTCGGGCCGCCTCCTTGAGCGATTAGAACGTTTCCTTCGAGTTTACCCATAAGCTTGGCCTGGTTTCCTGGCGGGGCGAAAGGAGTCAGACGGGAAGCCGAAAGCAAAGGCTAAAACAGGTCAGTCCGGGTTTTCTGCCTTTTCAACAGGTTCCCCGCCGCGTTTCAGTCACTTCTCCCTCGTTCGTAGATGCGGCTTCAGTCATCCTGCCCACGTAGGGATTTCCATCCTCAACTCTTTCGCACCCCAGCAAACCTTCACCGTCGGATGTCGCAACGCCATCATCCCGCTCACCTGCCTCCGCCCGTCCCTATCCGGGAACGACTTCAATTCTCCAAAGCCAACGTTCATACCACAAAGACTGAAAACCTTGACTGACCCCGTTTTACCACGTTCCATGTTTTGGCGGGGCTCAGGACGTGGCGCTGCTTGGGGGTGAGTTGCTGATGGATCTCGGGGTGGTCGGCCTTCAATGCACTATAAAGGCGGCTGCGGAAGCGCTCGGCGAGCGGGCGAAAGTGGACGAGGAATTTGTCTTTCTTCGGGTGGACGAGCTGGCGGGTGGCGGCGTTGAAGGCGATGCCGGGGGCGATGATATGGACGTGGGGATGGTGGCCGATTTTCCGGTCCCATGTTTGGAGCACGCTGGTGATGCCGCAGCGGGCTCCGTGGTATTTGGTGGAAATGACGTCCTGAAGGGCGGCGGCGCTTTCCCGAAGAATGAGGTCGTAGAGGATACGGGGATACTGCTGGCAAAGGGTGCGCAGTTCCTCGGGTATGGTGAAGGTGATGAGGAAGTACGGGACGGGTAGTAGTCGCGCCTCCTGCTTGGCGGTCCAGACTCGCTGGTCGAGGGCGCCACAACGCGGGCAGCTGCGGTGGTTGCAACTATGATAGGCGTAGTGGCGTTTTTCACATCCGCCACAACGATAGGGGCGGCCGCCCATTTCCGGGGTGCGGCACGCGAGGACGCGCTGCACCGCCCGGTAGTGGGCGGTGCAAAGGTGCTGCCGGTGGGTATGGGCATAGCTTTCCCAATGCTCACCGAGCAGCTCTGATAGATCGA
>NZ_JBATWY010000090.1:0-34765 GCF_049672945.1 Haloferula sp.
GCATCCCAGACCGAGAAAATCGCTCAAGAAAGATGTGATCCGCCCTCATTTCGAAGCTCATCCACCAGATTCAGGAAGACCCGTAGATCCTTGTGCTCAAATCATCCGATTGTGGGACGGGCTCTACGTTAAATGTAGTACATGGGTTCGTTTCCTCCTTCCGCGAGCTGTTTGAGATCGATGCTCTCGAGCTCAGTGCGTGTGCGATCCGAGATGGCTTGCCATGTTTGGCGGACCGCGGAGCCGCTCTCTCCCTCGGTATGGGTGGTGATGTTGAGCAGTGAGGGTTCCACGGATTCGACGATTTCACGAAGGTTGATGGCTTCGGGTGGGCGTGAGAGATGGTAGCCTCCGGCCTTTCCGCGGCGGCTTTCGACGAGTCCGCCCCGTCGCAAGTCGTTGAGAATCTGAACAAGAAAATTCGAGGACACGGCTTCCCGTTGCGCCAACTCGTCCAGGCGTGTAATAGTCTGCCCATCATAGCGCTTGGCCAGTTGGGCCATGGCGCGGCAGGCATAGTCGAGTTTTTGGGAAATCCGCATGAATTCAGAGCAACACACAGAAGGTAAGGCGGAAAGCGTGAAGGATGTCCGCATCTGTCAGTCACGGCCGGTCGACGTCAATGCGGTTTGGAGCCAGATCCGAGAGCGAGCCGAGGCGATTGTTGAGGATGAGCACGGGCTGCGGACGCTTTTGGATGATGTTGTCCTCAGTCGCAGCTCCTTGGGCGAGGCTCTTGCCATCCGGCTGGCGCGCAAGCTTGCCCGGGAGGACATGACGCGTGAGGAGCTGAATCCCCTGCTGGGGGGAATCTTCGAGAGTCAGGAGCTGGTTGAGAGCGCGGCGAGGGACATCTGCGCGATCGTCGAGCGCGACGCCGCCTGCGACTCGCCTCTCCAACCCTTACTCTTCTTCAAGGGCTTCATGGCCATTTCGACCTACCGGGTCTCTCACGAATTGTGGGGGAAGGGGCGGAAGGAGTTGGCTTTGTATTTCCAGAGCCTGGCGAGCGAGGTTTTTGCCGTGGACATTCATCCGGCGGCAAGAATCGGATGCGGGATCCTGCTTGATCATGCAACCAGCTTCGTGGTGGGAGAAACGGCCATTATTGAAGACAATGTCTCGATCCTTCATGAAGTGACTCTTGGAGGCACAGGCAAGGAAACGGGGGATCGTCATCCGATCGTTAGATCGGGAGTGCTCCTTGGTGCCGGATCGAAGGTCCTGGGACGAGTGGAGTTGGGCGAGGGTGCCAAGATCGGAGCCGGCAGCGTCGTGCTGAGCGATGTGGCACCCCATTCGACGGTGGCAGGCGTGCCGGCACAGGTCGTGGGGGTAAGTCGGGAGGATGCGCCAGCCTTGGAAATGGACCAGCAATTGTTCTGTCGGGCCATGATGTGATCGGCAATAGGGCTTTCGGAAAGAGGGATCGCGCTCGCCATCCCGGATGGGCGATGCTAAGCCCAGCGAATGTTCATCAGGACTCTTTGTATCGTTTTGACGCTGTTGGCGTCAGGAGGCTGCAGGAGTGCCAAGGATTTGCTCGGAAGTTCTGGTGCCGGGAACGCTGAGATCGTTCCCGGTGGTGAGGTGAGCGAAGCCTTGGATGCGTTGGTCTCCCGTTCCGATGACGGCGTAAGGTTCCGACGTGATCTTCCTTTTCCGCCGCGGCTGGAGGTTCGGATGATTCAGAGTTTGGACTATCAGAATGTCCGGGTGGTCGAGGTTTCTGCCTTGGGAAAAAATGCGTCGACCTTGAATTTCGAAACAGAGACCGAGATTTGGTGCTCGAAAAATCCCGGGCTGTTTGAGCTACGACTGGAAGCGGCAGGTCGTCGGGTGCTTGCAGAAGATGAAGAGTCTGGAGAGCTTCCCAAGTTGGAGTCCGACCGGGTATCCGAGCTGGAGGGGGAGTCGCTCAGCTTTGCGCTTACCGAGAGCGGTTGGCGCGCGCGCCTCGGTGCTGGCGCGGTTGACTTCAAAAAGGCGGTGTGGGCCGATAGTCTTGAGGGAGGGGTGCCGCAGTTGATGGTTGAGACGGGTGGGCATCCACGAGTCCAGTGGTTTTCATCTTCACGTGTTTGGAAAGCGGGCGATGAAATTGTCCTCACTGGAAGCGCCCTCAAGATTCTCGACCCCTTTGATGTTAGTGGTCGAGTCCGGCTGAGGTTTGATGGATCCGAGGCCGTTGGTGGTCACCCTTGTGGAGTCTTCTTGATCACCGGCGACATGCGCGTGGACGATCAGCTACAAGTGGACGGTTCTCATCAGGATACGGACATCTCCATTACAAGTGGGAAAATCTGGGCATCGCTGCTTCATCCGGTCATCCTTCGCGAGGAGTACGAAACGGTGCAGACCCTGACCAAGCGTGAGGGCAAGCGGGGTGGGCCGGAGAAGAAGATGCAGGGATCGTTCCGTGTGAAGAAGTCCCGGAACTGGATTCCGCACGAGGACTGATTAGAGGAGCCCGGCTTCGCGGAAGGAATAGTAGGGCGAGCGTCCGTGGTCGGGGCGACCAATGATGATATGGTCGACAAAGCGAAGTTGAAGGAGCTCGGCACCCTCCGCGAGTCGTTTGGTGAATTGGCGATCGGCTTGGCTTGGGCCCGGATCACCAGAAGGGTGGTTGTGGATGAGGATGAAGCCGTAGGCGTTTCGAAGCATGACCGGACGAAGGACTTCGCGCGGATGCGCGCTGGTCTCGTTGAGGGTGCCGGAGCTGATTTCGATGGTGCCGGTATGGCGCAGTCGGCTGTCGACTGTGGCAATCAGCAGACGTTCTTGTCCGAGCCACGCCAGCTGGGGGGCGAATGCTTCGTGGATCCGCT
The DNA here is from genome assembly GCF_049672945.1 of Haloferula sp. NCBI lineage: Bacteria > Pseudomonadati > Verrucomicrobiota > Verrucomicrobiia > Verrucomicrobiales > Verrucomicrobiaceae > Haloferula > Haloferula sp. The sequence goes on from NZ_JBATWY010000090.1 coordinate 2,832, forward strand.
CCGGGCTATCGAGGGTGGTCTGGGAAATGTGTTCGCGTGCGACACGAGCACCCAATTCAAAGGCAGCGGCGAGCAGGCTGGCGCGGGCCGGTCCGATACCCGGACAGCTGAGAAGTTCATCCAGTCCAGCTCCGCCAAGGGCGTTAAGCGAGCCGAAGTGACGGATCATGTCGTTGCCGATCTCGATTGCGTTGCGGTTCTTGTTTCCGGAACCGATGAACAGGGCGAGTAGCTCGGCGTTATTGAGGGAGGCGGCGCCGAGTCGTGCCAGCTTCTCGCGAGGCCTGTCGTCATCGGGAAGATCCTGGATCCGCGACATGGAGCTTAGTCCTTGGATGACTTCGGGTCGAGGGCATCGCGCAAACCATCGCCGAGAAAGTTCAGGGCAAACAAGGTGGTCGCGAAGAACAGTGAGGGAAAGAAGAGCAGCCAGAAATTGGCGGTCATGCGGTCGGCCCCTTCACTGATGAGAATGCCCCACGAACTATTCGGTGGTTTGACCCCCAGACCGAGGAAGGAAAGGGTTGCCTCGAACAGCATGATGCTGGGAATGGTCAGCGTGGTGTAAACGATGATGGGACCGAGCGAATTGGGCAGGATGTGTTTGAAGAGGATGGTGAAGTGCCCAAGTCCAAGAGAGCGGGAAGCTTCGACGAAATCCTGACTGGCGACATTACGGACCTGGGCGCGGACAATGCGGGAGACGGTCAACCAGGAGAGTGCCCCGATCGCCAGGAAGAGCGGCACGAGGGAGGTGATCGGTTCAACCCAAGTCCGAGTCGCGTTTTCCTTCGTCATGGAGGCTCCTTCTCCCGCAATCAGGCCGACGGTGGAATCGGTGAGATCGTTGGTCAATGGTTCGAGAGTCTGACCTAACAGGATCACGATGACGAGGAAGGGAAGGGCATAGAGAATGTCGACGATCCGCATCATGAAATCGTCGAAGAGGCCCTTCACATAGCCTGCGATGGCGCCCCAGCAGACGCCGATGGTAACGGAGACGGTGGTGGTAATGAGGCCGACGGCGATGGTGATCCTTCCGCCGTAGAGCACGCGCGAAAGGATGTCCCGACCGAGGTGATCGGTGCCAAACCAGTGACTGGCGCTTGGCGGGTTGTTCTTGTTAGGGAGGTCGAGGGCATTGGGATCTGGGAGCAGACCGGGAATGGACGGTAGAATCAGGCAGGCGAGAAAGATGAGCGTGAGAATGACCAGTGACGAGATGGCTGCATGGTTTCGGCGCAGTCGCAGCGCGGCATCTTTCCAAAGCGAGCTGCCCTGTTCGATTGGAAGCGGGGTGTTGGCGGTGGCGGCGCTCATGAACGAAGTCGTGGGTTGAGCCAGAAGGCGAGAAGGTCGGTAGCGAAGTTGGCGAGGATGATGAGAATGCCAAAAAGCAGGACGATTCCCGTCAGGACCGGTTCGTCGCCGGTTTCAATGGCCTTGATGAAGTGGGTCCCAAGACCGGGTAGGGCAAAGACGCTTTCAATGACCAGCGATCCGGAAATGATCCCGGCAAAGGCAGGGCCGATGTAGGCGACGGCGGGAGACAGGCCACCGCGCAGGCAATGACGGATGAGGATGTCTTTTTGACTGACTCCTTTGGCGCGTGCCGTGCGGACGAAATCCTGATTCAGGGTGTCGAGCATGCCGGCACGGGTGAGGCGTGACAGGTAGGCGGCGCTGACCAGACCGAGGGTGATGGCCGGTAGAATCCAGAAGAGCGGGTTGAGCGTCGCCCAGCCCATCGCGGGCAGGACTTCCCATTTCTGGCCGAATCGATCAGCAAGGATGGGCCCGATGACGAATGATGGCAGGCAGATGCCGATCATGGCGAGGGCCATGGCGGAGTAGTCGAGGATGGTATTTTTTTTCCAGGCGGCGATCACGCCGAGGGGGATGCCGATACCGATGGCGATCGTAATCGCAACCAGTCCGAGTTGCAGGGAGACGGGGAAGGCTTGGGAGATGATCTCACTCACTTCACGGCCTTCGAGTCGGAAGCTGACACCGGGGTCGCCCTTGAGCAGGTTGGTGGCCCGTTTGACGAACTGGACGGGCATCGGCTTATCAAGGCCGTAGTAGGCTTCCATGCGGGCCTTGGCGTGCTCGGGAATTGCCTTCTCGGTTTGGAAAGGACCGCCTGGCAGCGCTTTGACCAGGAAGAAGGTCAGCGTGAACAGGACGATCAGGACGATCACGCCCTGCAGCAGCCGATTGAAAAGATAGCGGATCATTCGGTCGAGATGGAGGGGCTTGCCGATGATTCGAGGCGCACGGATTTCCACGGATGATTGTCGAGCAGCAGCGGATACCATCCTTTGACTTCGGGGCGCAGGAGGTAGTTGCGCGCATACCACGAGATCGGGGCGATCGGTTGCTCTTTCATCAGGATCGTCTCGGCTTGTCGCATGAGATCAAAACGGCGAGCGGGCTCCGATTGCACGGCTGCCTCGTCGAGGAGCTGTTCGTAGCGTTCGTTGTGCCAAGCGGTGTTGTTGTTGCCGTTGCCCTCGGTCCACATGTTGAGGAAAGTTGTGGGGTCGAGGTAGTCACCGATCCAGCCGGCGGCGGCCATGTCATAGTCGAGCGATTGCTGGGCGCCAATGTAGGAACCCCAATCCTTGTTTTGGATGTCGACGAGGATATTGAGATGCTGGCGCCACATCGCTTGCAGCGCTTCGGCGCCGGCGCGTGCGGCAGGACGGCTGATCAGGATGGAATAACGCGGGAAGCCCTCGCCATCGGGATAGCCTGCTTCCGCAAGGAGCTGCCTTGCCTTCTCAGGATTGAACTCGAGCATTGGTTCTGCCGAATACTCGCCCATCTGAGGGGTAAGGGACGTGGCTGGAGTGTAGCCTTCGGCGATGTACTCGCAGTAGTCGGAGCGATTGATCGTCATCGACAAGGCCTGACGGACCCGCGGGTCGGAAAGTGCCGGGCGAGTCGTGTTGAATCGAATAAAAACTGTTCCGACATAGGGTTCCTGGCGCAATTGCTCGGGCTCATTTTCGAGCATGTCGCGAATGAGATCGGTCGGTAGTCTGTAGGTGGTGTGAAGCTGACCGGCCCGGAAGGCGCGGGTTTCGGTGTAGGGGTTCTCGATCGGGAGGAAGCGGATGCCATTGAGGTGGACGTTCTTGGCATCCCAATAGTAGGGGTTGCGCTCCACTTCGATCAGGTCGTGGAAACGCCACACCGCGAGTTTGAAGGGGCCATTGCCGACGAGATTTGGAAATTCCGACCAGTCGGTGAAGCGGTCACTCATTTCACCGTGCTGGATGATCACATGACGTGGAACCGGAAACCAAGTGTAGTGGCGGGTGAGGGAGGGAAGGAAGGGGACGGGTTCCTTGAGTTTGATTTGGAGGGTGAGGTCGTCGAGGGCCTTGACGCCCACCTTCTCGAAGTCGGTGATTTCCTCTTTGTTGAATTCTTCGGCCTGATCGATGAAGTAGAGCATCTCGACATAGGGAGCAGCGAGCGCTGGCGAGAGCATTCGATGGTAGGAAAAAACGAAGTCGTGGGCGGTGACGGGGGCGCCGTCCGACCAGCGGCCGTTCGGTTGCAGTTTGAAGACCCACTCGGTCATGTCCTCGTTGTGGGTCCATGACTCGGCGGCACCGGGTGGGGTGGCGGCATCGTCGCTGGGGTGGTCTCCGACCAGGCCTTCGAAAAGTGCGCCGACGATCTTGCTCTCGGGGACTCCGGTGACCATCTGGTGATCGAGGGACTTTGGCTCCGCGCCATTTCCCATCAGGAAGATGCCCTCGCGATTGGCTTTCTCGACGAGAGTCTCCTTTTGGCAGGCGGAAATGGCCAAGCAGAGGGCAAGAAGCTGGAACAGACGAATCACTGCACAGGAATTAGCGACGCCGAGGGCTGAGGTGCAGGAAAAAAGTCAGGTCTGCTTAGAAAACTTCCGAAGCCTTCCGCTCTACTGAAGGCTTCTTCTGCGACGAGGCACCGACTTGGGCCAAGAAAAAAGCGATCTCTTTGAGGAGATCGCTCTTTGAAAGTGATTTGGTAGGAAGACCGCAATCGTTTAACGGCGGCGCCTGAAGAGAGCCAAGACACCAAGACCGGAGAGAAGTGCAACCGAAGGTTCCGGAACAAGAGTGAGTCGGAAGCCGTTCAGGCGGGCACGATTGTTCGTGTTGTCTTCTTCGACATAGAGACCGTAGGCAGAACTTCCATCGCTGGTGAACATCACAACGGCCGCGGGAGGATCAATGTCTCCCCCAGATGTCGCGCTGACTGGAGTCTGCTCGATTCCACCGATCGTCACGCCGACGAGGAGATCACCGACAGGAGTACCGCCGTCATTGTCGTGGGACCAAACCTCAAGCTTCCACTCGCCAGCAGGGAGGTCGCCAGCTCCCCCGAAAGTTACTCCAATTTGAGAACCTGCAGCGGTGGCCGGGAAAGCAGTGTCCCGAGTCAGATTGTTCGGACCACTCCGGTCTCGAGAGCCTGCACCGCCTACCACGGTGAACAAGATGCCGCCAGTGGTGAGGCTTCCTGCACCATCGTTCCGGCCGACAACCAAGGCAGCAAAGTCGGTCTGCGTCGCAGTCGGATTTTCGCTCGAGTTGATGTCGACCGCGATGACGGTCGCATCGGACGCTTGGATGGCTACGACAGCTAGAAAGGAAATTACGGGGAGCTTCATGAGAAATTTCGAGGAGGTTGCGTTGTTGGCGGTCAGCAAAACTTCCAACGGCGCCGCGAGTAAAGGGTTCCCGACCGCATAGATCAACACTTTTCTCTGCCACGGTGGTTCCAAATTGCTTGTTTGTGAGGTCGATGATTCTGATCTGCTGAATTTCAATCAAATCCCCTCCAATGGCGAAATGGGAGTTCGGTGGACCTCCTGCTTGGAAATAGGGAAAAAGGTGAGGACTGTGTCGCATTTCATTACTAGTTTGTTGCAAGTCGTCGTCGGTTGGGCATTTTTGACGAGGGGAGCTGTAGGCTGGTTGTGACTTCATTTTTATCGAATGCGGGCAGTCCGGGTGTGTCATGCCGATTGGTTTTGGTCCTGCACGAGCTTGCAAGGTGTTGGCGGCTTGCTAGTAGTCGGGCAGTCCCGCTGTTCCTGCCTGTTTGAAAGCCTACTTTATCCGCCGTCTGCTCCTGATCCCGCTGACTCTGGTCGGGATCACACTGCTGGTGTTCACGATTCAGCGTAAGGCGCCTGGGGGACCGATGGAGCAGGAATTGACCCAATTGCTCGGCGGGGAAGGCGGTGCGCGGCGAGCGAGGGCCGCGGAAGGGGCGGTGCTGAGTGCCGCTCAAGTGATGGAGATCGAGGAGAAGTATCAGAGGGATCGCAGTCTGATTCGCGGCTATGGCGATTGGTTGGGTTTGACGAAGAAGGATTTGGAGAAAGCAGGCGCGGAGTTCGCGGATGGGGAGAAAGAGGTCGTGATCCCCATGCCAGGGACGGTTTATTCCGTGCGAGTGATCAGGGAGGAGGGTGGCGGGTTATCGAAGCAGTTGCTCGACGCCGAGGGGGCCGACCTCGACGCGCCTGAGCTCATCGACCCCTGGGAGGTGAGGCTGAGGTCACCGGAAGATCAGGCGGCAAGTTGGAAGAATTGGATGAAGGGTGTGGCAGTGCCCGAGAATCTGGCTTGGCGGGCGGTGCTCCACCGTCCGGGGCGGGATGGCTTGCTTCAGGGGAGTCTGGGAGCGTCCGAGAAATACCAGGATCCCGTGGGCCAGATGATCATGGATCGGATGCCGGTATCGATTTTCTTCGGTGGGATCAGCATGGTGCTGATTTATGCGATCTGTTTGCCATTGGGGGTGGTCAAGGCGATCAAGCACCGCAGCTGGCTGGATAATGTTTCGTCGGTCATGGTTTTCGCTGGTTATGCGATTCCGGGCTATGCGCTCGGCTCACTGCTGGTCGTTTACCTTGGTGCGAAGCTCGGCTGGTTCCCTCTCGGCGGGTTCCCCGGAGACCGTTTTCACGAATTGGGTCCGGCTGGAAAGCTGCGGGATGTCTTTGATCACGGCATCATGCCGCTGGTCTGTTATGTCATCGGGAGCTTCGCGTTCATGACGCTGATGATGAAGAACAATCTGATGGAGCACCTGGCTTCCGATTATGTTCGAACGGCAACTGCCAAGGGGGCTCCTTTCCGGTCGGCCGTTTTCAAACACGCGTTCCGGAATTCCATTATTCCGATTGCAACGACCTTTGGAGGAAACATCACCTTGCTGGTCACGGGAAGTATCCTGATTGAGCGGGTCTTTGACATCAACGGCTTCGGCTTGCTGCAATTCAATGCGCTCCTCGAGCGCGATGAACCGCTGATCATGGGCGTGTTGTTTGTGTCTTCGGCCCTGATGTTGATCGGCAACGTGCTTTCGGACCTGTGCGTGGCGCTGGTGGATCCTCGAGTGAGTTATAACTAAGATGAACTTTCCGAGGAAACTGGGCATCATGCTTATCGTTACCGCGGCTCTGGCGGCGGTGAGCGATTATTTCGGATATGCCCTGCCGAGTCTCAGGTGGCTCTATTCGTTCAGCGCGACGCCGGACCAGATTCTTGATGCGGAGGTCAGGGATTCCTGGTTCGGGAGCATCGACTGGCCCTGGCTCCGGGAGCATCAGGGTGAAATCATTGGCAACGTCGCCTGTGGCCTGCTGTTCCTGCTGGGCCTGGTGCTGATCGGACGGGGTGGAGGATTCCAATGGAATCCATTGACGGTCCGGAAGATGGCGAGATTCAAGTCGATCGGACGTGGCTATGGATCCCTGAAGTTGCTGGGCCTGCTGTTCTTCATCTCTCTTCTGGATCAGACTTTGGTGGGAAAGAGGGCCTTGGTGGTGAGATACGAGGGTGAGTGGAGTTTTCCCGCATTCGACAAACGGGTTCACCTTGATAACGAGTATGGGGGCGAGAGTGCCGAAGAAGCCAACTTTCGCGAGCTGAAGAAACGCTTCAAGACGGAGTCGCCAGAGAGTTTGGTCATCATGCCACTGGTTCCGTGGGATCAGTCCTTCGACTCGGATGAGAAAGTGACGAAGGAGCTGGTGCTGATCAATGGCGTCATTCACGAACCTTCGGGAAAGGACCCCTTCAACGGGTTTGCGGTCGCCTTCCAGGAAGGCAACCGGGAGTTGAAGGTGCGCAGCGGCCGGATTCGGGGAGGGAAGCTTACCGGGCCCGCCCAGGTTTACGATGAGGTCGGGGAGATGGCCGGTCGCGAAGAGTGGTCTGACGGAGAGCGGCTCAGCACTTCGGTAGAGGACGAGGTGGAAATGAAGGAGGGACGTTGGGCCGAGGTGATCTATGCGCCCTTGCCGCCCGATATTGAAACCGGACACTTTCTTGGTACCGATTCCAAGGGTTGGGATATTCTCGCCCAGCTCTACGGTGGGATGCAGGTGCTATTCAAGGCCTCGGTCCTGTATATCTTCATGACTTATCTGATCGGGGTCGCCATGGGAGCCATGATGGGATATTTCGGTGGTGTCTTTGATCTGGTGATGCAGCGGGTGATGGAGATCATGAGCAATGTGCCGTCGCTGCTGGTGATCATGATCATCATTGCTAATCTTGGCAGGGACCGGGTGACGCTTGGGACAATCCTGCTGGTGTTCTGCATCTTCTCCTGGATAGGGGTGGCGACCTATCTGCGGACGGCGACGTTCAAGGAGAAGGCGAGGGATTACGTGAACGCGGCCCGCGTTGTTGGCGCTCCAACACGGCGCGTGATCTTCCGCCATATCCTTCCCAATGTGATCGCGACGATCGTGACGCTGATCCCATTCAGTGTGTCCTCGGTCATCACTTCCTTGACGGCGCTCGACTTCCTTGGGTTCGGGCTGCCCGACCGCTATCCGAGCTGGGGTCGTTTGTTGAACGATGGTGTCAGCAACTTGAGCTCGCCGTGGATCGTGAGTTCGGTCTTTGCGATGCTGGTGCTGGTTCTCCTGCTTGTGACCTTTGTTGGCGAGGCGATCCGTGAGGCCTTTGATCCCCGAACCTTCACCACCTACCAATGAAAGTCGCGATCCAAGTCCTGATCCTCGTGTCGATGGTGGCGCTCATTCCTGCCTGCCGGGAGAACCGTCAGTGGGCACCCTATGACAATACCGAAGAGCGCCTGAAGTTCGAGGAGCGTTACAACGAAAGTGTGCTGGAAAAGCTGGAGAAGCAGCAGGGGGAGCTGACGGAAACCCTAGCCGGGGAACTGGAAGAAGAGAAGCGGAAGGAAGTTGAAGACGAGCTGGCCCGGGTAAAGCGACGACTTGAGCGCCCGGCCTTTTTCGAGCGTCTTGAGGAGGGCGACCTGCCCGAAAATCTCGAATGGACCACCAATCTTGACGATCCGGATCTGGGTTCTCCCGACGCCAAAAAAGGTGGAACCCTCCATACCTACTTCTTAGGTAGTTCCTACCCGAGGTCGATCCGCTCGGTCGGGAAAGAGTCGAATAATTCCTTCAGGTCCTACCACTGGGACGACAACGAGATGGGTCTGATTTCGATTCATCCGAATACCCGCAATGTCATCTCGGCTCTGGCTGATCGCTGGGCGGTGGCGGAAGACGGGCAATCGGTTTATTTCCATATTGATGACAGGGCCCGCTGGTCGGACGGGAAGGAGGTCACCTCGGGCGACTTCATGATGTCGATGTATATCTACCTTTCCTCCTACCTGACGCCTAGTTTCTACCGAAACTACTACGGCGAGCAGTACTGGGGAATTGCGAGCTACGGAAAGGACTACCTTTGCGTCCGCAATGCCTACCCAAAACCGATTGCGCCATTCTTCGCATCGATGAATGCCTCCCAGGAGGAGTTTTACCGTGAGTTCGGGCCTGACTTCGAGGCGCGCTACAATTGGCGTACGAGGCCGACGACCGGTGCCTACATCATCAAGCCGGAGGATGTGGTGAAGGGGAGGTCCATTACCCTGAGCCGTGTTCCTGACTGGTGGGCGCGTGACCTTAAATACTACAGAAATCGTTTTAATGTCGATCGGATTGAATTCCGGCTGGTCCGGGATCCGGAGAAGGCTTTTCAGATGTTCCTGCAGGGCGATATCGATTTTGACCTGCTTGGGGATCCGAAAAAGTGGTATGAAGACACCGAGGTTGAGAATGTGTTCAAGGGCTATATCGAGCGGGCGACCTTTTATAATGTCTACCCTCGTGTCTCGCGCGGGCTATATTTCAATTTGAGCCGCGCACCGCTCGACAATCTTGACGTGAGAATCGGGCTTCAGCATGCGACGAACTGGGAAAAGGTCATTGAGTTGGACCTGCGGGGCGACGCGGACCGCCTTTCCCTGCTCAATGATGGATTTGCCGGGATCTCCGACACCGATCTCAAGACGCGACCCTACTCGGTGGAGAAGGCCCGTGCAGCCTTTGCGCGGGCGGGATTTGATGAGGCGGGACCCGACGGAATCCTGCGCAATGCCGACGGGGAAAGGCTGAGCTTCGATCTCAGCTATGCGAAGATTCCGGCGCTGGAAGCGATGGTGTTGCGGTTGACCGAGGAAGCGAAGCGGGCCGGAGTGGAATTCAGGCTCAATGGGATGGATGGATCGGCATCCTTCCAGCAGGTGCTCAGAAAGGAACATGAGATTTCCTTGATGGGCTGGGGCGTGGGGCAGCCGATGACGCCGGACTACTACCAACAGTTCCATTCGAAAGAGGCCTTTGAAGAGGACGGCAAGACACCGCGGGTCATGACCAACAACATCTCGCTCTTCGCGGATCCTGAGGTGGACGTCATCCTCGAGGAGAATCGCAATGCGACGAGTCTCGATGTGGTGATTGAGACGAGTCGGGAGTTAGAGCGGATCTTTCATGAGCGGGCGGTGTGGGTGCCTGCCTTCAAGCGGCCTTACTATCGATTGGGCTACTGGCGCTGGGTGCGGTGGCCAGATGATTTCAATGTGATGATGGGTGATCTTCCGGACATGAATCACGTGCTTTGGATTGATGAGGAGATGAAGGATGAGACCCTTGAGGCCAAGCGTGAAGGAAGGAGCTTCCCGGAGGTGAACAAGGTTTACGACCAATACCGCGAGAACTGATATGGAGGAAGCTTTGCTAGAAGTCAGGGATCTGGTCACCGCCTTTGAAACGGAAGGTGGTCTGGTCCGTGCGATCGATCATGTGTCCTTCAGTATCGGGAAGGGAAAGACGCTGGGGATTGTCGGGGAGTCGGGATGTGGAAAAAGCGTGACGGCGATGTCGATTACCCGACTGCTGCCGCAACCGGCCGGGATCATCCTTTCCGGAGAGATCGAGTTCAAGGGGGTCGATCTCGTGCAGCTACCGGCGCGCAAGCTGCGCAAGATCCGGGGGGCGGAAATTGGGATGGTTTTTCAGGAACCGATGACGGCTCTTAATCCCGTGCAACGGATCGGCAAGCAGTTGATCGAGTGTTTCCGACTTCATCAGCGCATCAGCAAGAAGAAGGCATGGGAGGAATCCCTGGAGATGCTTCGACTGGTGAAGATTCCTTCGCCCGAGATGCGTATGGGCGACTATCCGCATCAACTGTCAGGAGGCATGCGCCAGAGAGTTGTGATTGCCATGGCTCTTGCCTGTCGGCCGGATCTGGTGATTGCGGATGAGCCGACGACGGCGCTGGACGTAACGGTTCAGGCGCAAATCCTTGATCTCTTGAAGAAGCTGCAGGCCGAGATGGGCATGGCGGTCATTCTGATCACCCACGATCTCGGCGTGATCGCGGAGAACTGTGACGAGGTGGCGGTGATGTATGCGGGACGGATCGTCGAACGTGCTCCTGTGAAGAAACTTTTCGCGAATCCGCTGCATGCGTACACGCGAGGCTTGCTGGCTTCGATTCCCCGACTTGAGACGCCCACCAAGTCGGTGCTGCCGACGATTCCGGGCATGGTCGCCTCATTGGTGGATCTGGTTCCGGGATGTCGTTTTTGTCAGAGGATGGATCGGAAGGGCTCGACGCTGCGCGAGCGACCGGGTTTCTTCGAGGTGTCCGAGGGGCACTGGGTGGAGGTTTGTCCCAAATGCTATCACGGTGAGGAGGTGGCGACGTGAGTGAGCTTCTAAGCGTTGAGGACCTGAAGGTTCATTTTCCGGTAAGGGGTGGCTTGCTGATGCGTCAGACCAAGACGGTTAAGGCTGTTGACGGGGTTTCGCTGAATATTTCCGTCGGTGAGACCTTGGGTTTGGTGGGTGAATCGGGATGTGGCAAGTCGACCCTTGGGAAGGCAATCGTGCGCTTGGTGGATCCCAATGCCGGGTCGGTGGTGTTCAATGGGCGCGACATTACGAAGGCCTCGCGGGGTTCGATTCGTTCGATGCGGCAAGACTTGCAGATGATCTTTCAGGATCCTGTGGAATCGCTCAATGCGCGTCATAGCATTGCCGAAATTCTTGAAGAGCCGCTCATCATCCACCGCCGTGGAAACCGGATCGAGCGGAAGAAGAAAGTGGCCGAGTTGTTGGATCGGGTGGGATTGCCTTCGTCGAGTGCGGATCGTTATCCCTTCGAGTTCTCCGGGGGGCAGCGCCAGCGGATCGGGATCGCACGTGCGATCGCCCTGAAGCCGAAACTGATCATTGCGGACGAGCCGGTATCGGCGCTTGATGTCTCGGTCCAGTCGCAGGTGATGAATCTGCTGTTGGAGCTGCAGAATGAAATGGGCTTGTCCTATCTGTTCATCGCTCACGATTTGGCGGTAGTGAAGCATATCTCGGATCGGGTTGCCGTGATGTATCTCGGGAAAATCGTCGAGTTGGCGGATGCCGAAACCATCTACCGGAATCCGAAGCACGCTTACACCAAGGCTTTGATTTCGGCGATTCCCCATCCGGATCCATCGCGCAAGGTGGAGCGGGTGTTGCTGGAGGGCGATGTGCCTTCACCGATCGATCCCCCGAAGGGGAGTGCCTTTGGCAAGCGGATCGAACATCCGCGCTACGAGGAGACGGTTGGAATGGAGCTGTCGTTGGTGGAGATTGAGCCGGGGCACTGGGTGGCCGCGGATCCCTGCTGTCTGGAAGAGTCGGATTGGGAGAAGGTGAGGGGAATGGCAGGCTAGTTTTGGGGATTTGATTGCCGAATGGGCGACTGAAAGCCGCCTTGCCCACTCATGGAGCTCGGGAGAGCGCCACTCCGTTTCTTTCGGGGTTGCGGCTTTGGTGGGGCGGGATAGTTTTCGCCGCATGTCCATTGAGTCCTCCGCCAACCGCTTCGTTTGCGATCTCGTTGCTTACGAACCAGGTAAGCCGATTGAAGAAACGGCCCGAGAACTGGGCCTCGAACCCTCGCGGATCGTCAAGCTGGCCTCGAACGAAAATCCGCTTGGACCATCGCCGAAGGCGAAGGAGGCGATGAAGAAGGCTTTGGAGGATTCCCACATCTATCCTGATGGCGGTGGCTACAAGCTGCGCATGGCGATTGCCGAAAGCCAGAATGTCGAGTTCGCAAACGTGGTGCTCGGAAATGGTTCGAACGAAATCATCGAGTTGCTGTGTCACACCTTTCTAAATCCCGAGGCGGAACTGATCGCTGCCGAGCACGCCTTCGTCGTCTACAAGTTGATGGCGACCTTGTTCGGAGCGCGATACGTTGAGGTGCCGGATCCGGGCTTTGTCCACGATCTGGATGCGATGGCGGATGCGATTACCGAGCGAACCCGGCTGGTATTCATCGCGAATCCCAACAATCCAACGGGGACGATGGTGGATCAGGAAGCGATTGATCGTTTCATGGCCCGCGTCCCGGATCATGTGGTGGTGTGCTTTGACGAGGCCTACTACGAGTTTCTCGAAACGCCGCCGGACACGCTGAAATATGTGAGGGAGGGGAGGAACGTCTGTGTGCTTCGAACCTGTTCGAAGATTCACGGACTGGCGGCGCTCCGGATTGGCTACGGATTGGCTTCGGAGAGCGTGGCGAAGATACTGCAAAAGGCCCGCCAACCCTTCAATACGAACGCGATTGCCCAAGCGGGGGCTTTGGCCGCCTTGAGCGATGAGGTTCACATCGAACAGACCCGGGAAATCAATCGTCGAGGACTCGAGATGCTGCAGCAGGCCTTCAGCGAGCGCGGTCTGGAATTCGTGCCGAGCGTCGCGAATTTCGTGCTGGTGAAGGTCGGGGACGGAGATGCTGTGTTTCAAGCGATGCTTCAGAAAGGCGTGATCGTTCGCGCGATGCGCGGCTACAAACTACCTGAATGGGTGCGTATTTCGGTCGGAACGATGGATCAGAACCGGCGCTGCCTTGAGGTCTTGGACGAAGTTTTGGCCTGAAACGGCATGACTTCTCAGGGGCTGGTTTGACAGCAGCGACTCAGGCGTTTAAAAGATCCGAACTAATTTGTGATGTCGAGTCCCGGGGGAAATGGAGATCAGCGTGAATTTCGCTGCAAGCACTGCAATGGGAAGATCCTCGTCCCATCGAATTTGCCTGCTACCACAGGTCCGTGCCCTCATTGTCAGGGGGAAATCACTTCTCCGGGCCCTGATTTGCCCTCGGAGCTGGATCCGATTTTCGGTCGTCCCATTCTTTCCGAGCCGCCAACGGCCGTAAGTCCTGCGGCAACTCCGCCACCACTGCCGCCTAAGGCGGAAATGGACAGGATTCGTGAGGAATCCGAGAAAAAGATCGCGGCCGAGAAGGCGGCCAGAGAAGAGGAAGCCCGAAGGGTGGCTGAGGCGGAAGCAGTGGCCAAGGCCGAGGAAGAGCGCAAGGCGGCAGAGGTGAAAGCGGCAGCCGAGGCGAAAGCAGAAGAAAAACGCCAGGCGGCGGAAGCGGCAGCCGAAGCCAAGGCAGAGGAGGAGCGCAAGGCGGCGGAGGCGAAAGCAGCTGCGGAGGCGAAAGCAGCTGCGGAGGCGAAAGCAGCGGTGGAGGCCAAGGCTGAAATGGAGCGCCAAGCTGCCGAAGCCAAGGCGGAGATGGAACGTCATGCCGCTCAGGCAAGAGCCGAAATCGAGAGCAAAGACAAAGCCAAGGCCGCTGAAGAGCAGGCGCTTGCTGCGGCGGCGATTGCCACTCAGGCTAAGGCCACAGCAGAAAAGGCCGAGCAGGATCGCCTCGCCGCAGTCAAGGCCGACGAAGAAAAGGCGCGACTGGAGAAGGCGGCAGAGAACGAAGCTCGCCAACGAGCCGAGCACGAGAAACTCGCTGCGGCTGAGGCTGCTCAAGCGGCCAGTAAGGATGTCCCCGCTGCGCCGAGCAAGTCATCGACTCAGACCTCAATGCCTTCCGCTGCGGTTTCAGAAACCCCTTCGGCAACTCCAGAGACCGAGGGTGACGTCGAAGATCCGTTTGCCGAACGACCATCGAAAGACGGCAAGTCAACTCAATCAGGCAAGGCGAAGAAGGAGAAAGCCAAGCGATCGAAGACGCCGCTAGTGGTGGCACTGGTGCTGATCGTTGTCGCCGCCGCGGCCTATTTCATCGTTCCCGGAATTCTTAAGAACTCGGAGGAAGCGGTCGTCGTTGACACCTCGGGTGCTGCGGCCAAGAAAGAGATGGAGTATTTGAATACGGGCTGGGAAGTTGATGCCCGCAAGGTTCTCGCGGAGTTTCTTGAAGCCACGACAGCGTCGGGGAAAGCCAGTCAATCGATCCGAGGCGCGGGTCTTCTCGCCGAGATGGAGGACTACTATGATGGAAACAAGATCGATGATTCGGACACACCCGAATCGGCGTTCTCCGTTTATCCGCTCACCATGAAGGACAAGGAACGTGGGATCTTCATGCTGACTTATGATCGGCCGCCAGCCTATGAACTGAGTGAGTTTTTCACGCCCCTGGCACCCCTCGACGTCAAATATCAACTCCGTGAGCCGGACATGCTTTTGGCTTCGGTGGGACGCTCGAACAATTTCACCACGGAGTCGCTGCGGGTCCATGCCTTGTTCAAGCGCAGCGAGGATGGGATGAAGCTGGACTGGGAGACTTTCGTTCAAACCAAAGACCGGACGCTGAGGGATTTTCTGGAGCTGCCGGTGCCGGGCCGCAAGGAGGTGTTTCGCGTGATTGTTTCGGAAACGGTTCCCGAAAAGCGCAATGCGCCCGCTGGGCATCGGACTTATTTGATCGCCGATCCAGCCCATCGCTCCGACGACTCCGTGAGGGTCAATGTTCCCGGGGACTCGGAGATTGGGCGCGCATTCTCGATTCTCAATTGGCGTGGAACCAAGGACGGCCGGGTGGTGGCAAAGACTGCTACGATTGAATTGGCGTGGTCCGACGAAGCGACGCCGCAACTTTCGGTGAGCCGCTTCATCTGTTGGGAATTCCTCGGAGTGGGAGGCGAGGCGGTCGCGCCGTAGTTCCATGACGTCTGGTGATACGATGGCCGCCGTAGCCACGGCCGGCGGAACTGGCGCGGTGGCACTGATTCGGCTTTCCGGACCTGAGGCGGCGGAAATTGTGGCCCGTGCCTGTGACTGCCGCGCTGATTGGACGGATCGACGGGCGGTGCTTCGGACAGTGAGGGATGAAGGGGGCGCGGTGATCGATCAGGTGCTGGTGACCTTGTTTTTCGCACCGCGAAGTTATACCGGAGACACCGTTGCAGAGATCGCGACCCATGGGGGAAGGCTGGTCACGCGCAAGGTTCTCGCGCGTCTGTTGGAATGCGGAGCAAGGAGTGCCAAACCGGGGGAGTTTACGGAGCGGGCATTCCTCAATGGCAAGCTCGACCTCACCCAGGCCGAAGCGGTCATGGATTTGATCTCCGCGCAGAGTGATCTGGCACTGCGGGCAGCACACGAACAGCTAGAGGGTCGGATTGGTGAAAAGACTGAGAAGCTACGTCAGGAACTCATCGATACCGTGGCCAATCTTGAAGCATGGATCGATTTCCCGGAGGAAGACATCGACCCGGAGACGGGCGAGGCCCTGCGCCGGAGGATCAGCGCGGTGAGGGCCGAGATGGGTTCCCTGTTATCGACTGCGGATCAGGGAAGAATCCTTCGTGAAGGACTGAGGACCGTGATTTGCGGGCGGCCGAATGCCGGGAAGTCGAGTTTGATGAATCAACTGCTCGGAAGTGAACGAGCGATTGTCAGCGGTACCGAGGGAACCACCCGAGATACCATCGAGGAGATGCTGGTGATCGCGGGCGTTCCGTTGCGGATGGTGGATACGGCTGGCTTGCGCGAGGCAGGCGACGAGATCGAGGAGGAGGGAATCCGGCGGACGATCAAAGAGGCTGAGCGTGCCGATCTGCTGATCGTGGTGGTCGATGCGACACTTCCTGCGGCTGGCGCGATGCCGGCACGGCTGCCTGAGGTGGCTCGAAGGATCGTGGTGCAGAATAAATGCGATCTGGGAGAGCATCCTGATTGGGCGGCGATGGATGGCGTCCGGGTTTCTTGCCTCGATGGCAGTGGTCTCGAAGAACTTCGTGGGAAGATTCGCGATCTGGCCGATCTGGGCGAGGCGGACTGGGGCGAGCACTCGGTGGCGATCAATGCGCGCCATCGTGACCGTTTGATGCGCGCCGATGAAGCCCTGCAGCGCGCTGATGCGAGTCTGGCAGCAAACGCCGAGCCGGAGATTACCGCTTTGGATTTGCGCGAAGCGATGGATTACCTCGGAGAGATTGCGGGCCGGATTGATACCGAAGAAATTCTGGGTTCGATCTTCAGCCGCTTCTGCATTGGCAAGTGACCTGCCTGATGGCTTAGACTGCCTGCTCGCTGACGGAGTGAAGCGGCTTGCGCTTGCGCGAATGCCGCAGAGGGGGCATGGGAGGGGGCGTGGACCGTTGGTTTTTGATCGCTGCAACCCTGCTGGCCGTAATTGGCGGTGTGACGGGGATGATGTCGCTGCGGCATAACCACCGAAGCCGTTGGACTTTTCCCTGGATGGCGGGGGCTTTCCTTGCCCAGATGGGCTTTCTCTGGCTGCGCGGAGAGGCAAGAGGAGCCTGCCCACTGATTGGGATCGGGGAGATTCTGGCGTTTCTGGCGTGGTCGCTGACCCTGTTTTATCTGGTGGTGGGGCCGACCTATCGGATCTCGCTGCTGGGAGTCTTCTCGGCACCGGTGGTGGTCGTGTTTCAGGCAATCGCGCTGATTCCCGGGATGCTGGATGCCAGCCCCGAGCCTGTGCCTGGCACGGATGCTTGGCGGGAAACGCATTCGGCGATGTCGGTGCTGGGTTATGGCGCGCTCGCGCTGGCAGCGGTCGCGGGGGTGATGTTCCTCGTTCTCGATCGACAATTGAAAGATCATCATCTGAATTCCGGCTTGTTCCGGAACCTTCCCCCGGTGAGGGAGTTGCTGATCTCGATGGAGCGCCTGTTGTGGCTGGGAATGGTCATGCTGACCGTGGGGGTCGTGGCGGGTTTCATGATGGGGCGGACAGGTGATGCGGATCACCTGATTGCGGCGGTGGTGGTCTGGTCTGCCTATGTTGCGCTGATCGTCGTTAAACAAGTGAGGGGCATCACGGGCCGCCGTTTCTCACTGGCGGTCGTTCTGTTGTTTGTCGTGTCGCTCTCGGTTTTCGCCTTCATCTAATGGAACTCGTTTGCGTCGGATTGAATCATCGAACCGCACCCGTTGAAGTCCGGGAGCGTTTCTCGATCACGCCCAGCCGCCTGGGCGAGTCGGCTTACGAGTTGCTGGCCCTCGAAGGCATCGCTGAGGGTGTCGTGATTTCGACATGCAATCGGACGGAGTTTTATCTGGCGGGTGACTCCGCCGAGATCGTGGCGGAGTCCTTGCGCAAGAAACTCGGGCAGGGCGATTTCGAGCACTGGTATGAAAAGCACCGAATGGACGCGGCGCGCCATCTTTGCCGGGTGGCAAGCGGGCTTGATTCGATGGTGCTGGGAGAAACGGAGATTTTTGGCCAGGTGAAAGATGCCTATCGCGCGGCGCACGCTGCTGGTGCGACTTCGGGGGTGCTCAACCGGCTGTTTCAGCGGGCCTTTGGGGTGGGGAAGAAGATCCGGACGGATACGAGCATCCAGGTCGGGGCGACCTCGGTCGCAGGGAGCGCGGTGGAGCTCGCCGAAAAGATCTTTGGTAACCTCAAGGGCTGCCGGGTGATCGTGATCGGGGCTGGTGAGATGAGTCGGCAGACCGCGCAGGCCTTGGTCTCCCGCGGGGCCTCATCGGTTTTCGTGACCAATCGCTCTTTTGACCGGGCTCAGGAACTGGCCGATGAGATGGGAGGACGCGCGGTGCACTTCGACGAGTGGCAGGGGGTGCTGGCCGGGGTGGATGTGGTGATCTCGTCGACGAGTGCGCCGCATCACGTCGTCCAGCCATTTCACGTCGAGGCAGTCAGACGGGTGAGAAAATTTCGACCGCTGTTTCTCATCGATATCGCCGTGCCGCGAGATATCGATCCGAAAGTGGGGGAGATCGAGGAAGTGTATCTTTACGACATCGACACCTTGGAGCAGCTTGCGGCCGAGGCGAGGAAGCGCCGCGAGCAGCAGATTGAGGAATGTGAGAAGATGATCGAGGTGGAACTGAAGAAGCTGAACCTGCCGGGAACATGAAGACGATCCGAATCGGAACAAGGGGGAGTGATCTGGCGCTCGTGCAGGCAGCGGCGACGGAGCGTGCTCTGATCCGGGCGTTTCCCGATGACATGGTCCAGCGGCAGGTTATCCGGACGACTGGTGACCGGCGCACTGATGTGGCGCTGAGCGAGGTGGCGAAGGCGGAAGGAGTGCTTGATAAAGGAGTGTTCACCAAAGAGCTGGAAGTGGCGCTGTTAGCCAAAGAAGTCGATATCGCGGTGCACTCACTGAAGGATGTGCCGACCGTGGTGGATGAGGCTTTTGAGATCGTCGGAACCCTCGAGCGTGCCCCGGTGTGCGACGTGCTGGTCACGAAAGACCCTGGGGGAATCGAGGCACTTGCCCCTGGTTCGACCGTTGGGACGAGCAGTGTCCGCCGCGCGAAACAGTTGCAGTGGTTGCGGCCCGATCTGAAGATTTCTGACATTCGCGGCAACGTGCCGACGCGTCTGAGAAAACTCGCCGAAGGTGGCTACGATGCGATCATGCTCGCCGAGGCCGGTCTGCGGAGACTGGGCTACTCCATGGAGTTGCCCTGTGAACTTGCCGGACAGGCCTTGCACTTCGACCCGCTCGCAGAGGAGCGGTTTTTCCCCGCAGCGGGTCAGGGCGCCATTGGATTTGAGATTCGGTCGGATGACGACGCTGCCCGTGAGTGGGTGGCAGCGATTTGCCACGCCGGGACCTTTCTTCGAGCGCGTGCCGAACGTGAGTTTCTCCGCCTGATTGATGGCGGCTGCCACACGCCGGTTGGCGTTTTCAGTTCCCTTAACGATGGTCGCCTGGATATGGCGGCGAGGCTCTTCCCTGACGAAGGAGGAGAACCGCAATCGGCGAAAGCCAGCGGAAGCGATCCGTTTGAAGTCGCACGTCAACTCTACGAAAACCTTGCATGAAGAATAAAGGAATCTGCTATCTCGTTGGTGCCGGTCCGGGCGATCTGGGATTGGTGACACTGCGGGCAAAGGAATGTGTCGAGACGGCCGATGTCGTCATCTACGATGCTCTCAGTAGTCCGGAGATTCTTCGCTGGATGAAAAAGGGTGCCGAGAAGGTCTACGTCGGCAAACGTGCCAGGGATCATGCGCTTTCCCAGGAGGGGATCAACGATCTGATTGTGGAGAAAACCAAGGAGGGGCTGAATGTGGTTCGTCTCAAGGGCGGTGATCCGATGATCTTCGGGCGCGGCGGCGAAGAGGCGGCAGAGTTGGCGGCGGCGGGTGTGGCCTTTGAGATCGTGCCGGGCATCAGTTCGTCAATTGCGGGTCCTGCCTACGCGGGTATTCCCGTGACCCACCGCGATCACTGCTCCCAGTTGACGATTTTCACGGGTCATGAAGACCCGACCAAGGGCGAAAGCTCGATTGACTACGTGCATTTGGCGAAGACGCCGGGGACGCGGGTCTTTCTGATGGGAGTGGCTCGCTTGCGCGAGATTGCCTCCTCGCTGGTGGAAGGCGGGGCTGCCCCCGATACGCCCATCGCCCTGGTGCGCTGGGCGACGACGGGTTCCCAGAAAACGATTACGGGAACTCTTGCCGATATCGCCGATATCGCCGAGCGGACGGAGTTCAAGAGCCCGGCCGTGGCGGTGATCGGTGGGGTGGTGAATGAGCGCGAGAAGATCAACTGGTTTGAGAAGCGACCGCTTTTCGGAAAGAGGATCGTGGTCACCCGGACGCGCGAGCAGGCGGGTGGTCTGAGTCGCGAGTTGGCGGGCTTGGGTGCCGATGTGGTCGAGTTGCCGACCATTCGTGTCGAGGCTCCAACCGATCGCGAAGGTTTCGCGGAGGGCGTCGCCCACGCCCACGAATACGATTGGCTGGTCTTTACCAGCCCCAATGGTGTTGAACGCTTCTTCGATGGATTCTTTTCGATCTACGAGGATGCTCGTAGTTTAGGGAATCCAAAGATTGCGGTGATCGGGCAGGGTACGGCCGCCAAATTGAAGGAATACCGCTTTGCAGTGGATTTGCTTCCGGAGAAGTTTGTGGCTGAAGGTTTGGTGAAGGCTTTCGAAAAGGAATCCATTGAGAACCTGACGGTGCTCTGGGTCCGGGCTGAGGAAGCCCGCGACGTCATCTATGACGGGTTGATTGCCCAAGGCGCGATCGTTGATGAATGTCTTGCTTACAGGACTGTCCCTGAAACGGAGGATCCGACCGGGGCGGTTGCCAGATTGAAAGATGAGGGTGCTGATTTGATCACCTTCACGTCAGCCTCGACCGCCGAGAATTTCTTCAAACTCGGCCTGCCCTGGCCGGAGGACTGCGTCGCTGGAAGTATCGGACCCGTGACGAGTGAGGCGCTGCGCAAGCATGGCGTTGAGCCGGCTTTTGAGGCAAAAAAGCACGATATTCCCGGTTTGGTAGCGGCCATCAGCAAGTGGGCTGCCAAGGCTTGAATCCCGAATTCAGGGAGGAGGAAATCCTTTACGAGCGGCGTCGTGTCTGGTTCATTTCGGCCCTCCCGCATGGCAAAAGCCGCTGTAGCTCAGGGGTAGAGCAATTCATTCGTAATGAATAGGTCGTCGGTTCAATTCCGACCAGCGGCTCCACTTGAAATATAGGAAAATCCCTGTTTTATAGGGCTTTTTTCGTATCTGAGTCTAGCGGCCCTATTCCGCCGGAATCCGTCCAATTCCGCTGAAATCCGGAAAAATGGCACGAATTTGGCAACCGTTTTGGCAACCGTTTAAGAAATCTTAACTAATTCTCTGCCTGACTTACAGGAAGAGGCAGTCGACGCTCATGGCATGAGTAAGTCTTCCTCAAGGAATGATCCGACCGACTACCCGGAATACGGGGTGAACTCCGATACTATCCGGGGGTTCTTTGATCCTCCTCTGGCAAGCAGCACCTTCTATGATCTGGTAAACAAAGGGAAGATCATTCGGATGAAGGGCATGCGAGGGTTCTACCTCCTCAATGAGTCGCTGCGGCGGCTCGGGTTGAGGGAGGTGCCTCAGTTGCCCGCGGACTCCGCCGGTCCCAGCTTTGAGGACATCGTTCGCCTGGCCTTCACTCTGATTGATCGGGCCATCTTCCCAGAACCATCCTGGCTGCTTTCCGTTGAGGTGATCGACATTAAGGATGCCGATCATGCTCGCCGTTTGGCGGACCAATACCGGGATACCGTCGAGGCGTTTGATCATGTGTCGCTGAAGCTCGCTTACTTTCAAGGCGTGCTCGACAGTGTGTTCGTAGCAGAACGCTTGGCTGATTCGTGACCGCTGTTGGTCGCCATTGGTGAGTCCCTGGGGCTTGTGGCCCTCGCCTGCCTTGTCAGTGTTCTCGGAGCGGTGGGCGGTGATGCTCAGTGACAAATCGAGACACGGTCACCGATTGTCTCCTGCATGCACCGTTGTCACACTTGTCACAGCAGTTTTCGAGAGTCTGGAGGCCGGTGTTAGGGCCTTCGCTGAAATTTTTGCTTCAGAGCTGTCGCTGGCACTCCGTCAAGTCCTTCAAACAAGGGGTTCGGTCTCACGGCGCAGAGTGAAACCCGCGTGAAAAAATTGGACGTGAACTCGCCCGCCTTCACTGTGTCCTACGACTTGCCGAGGCCCTGCTCAGAGGGTGAGTTCTCTGTCATTCTCAAGCAGCTCCGAAAGCTGGCGGAGTCGGGAAGTGCCGGGCGCGAATGCAGGGCCATGACAAAGTCCTCGAAGGATGTCGCCGTGACCGTCTTGCCCTCCACCCGGATCAGGTCCTCGGCGGCGAGGCGCTCCAGTAGTATATCCCTCGTAGCTGCGTCCACCCGGCTGCCCTTGGCGAGCAGTAGGTCGCTTTTTTTCACCGACCCTTTCTCACGGATGTAACTCAGAACCTTCAGTGCCTTCTCACGCGGACAACCCGTGTCAAAGCCGAGGCAGTGCCAGGCGAGTGCTGCCATGCCGAGGGTGATACCCCGGAAGCTGCGCGCGTGTAGGTCCCAGTAGAGAGCGGAGATTTGCTCTGGAGTCGTTTCATGGTTGTTGCCGGAGTACTGGGCGATCTGATCGCAGGCGCTGCCTAGCTGGTGGAGGAGCTGCTGTATCGCGAACTCGTATGCACCGTCTCCCGGTAGGAGGTGGAGCCGTTGGCGGACGTCCTTGGTATGAGCCACGAACCAATTGATCGGCGGGAGTCTCAGTGAGGTTCTCGCACAGGGCGCCGGCACGTCGCGCCAGAGGCCGGGCAGGACCTTCATTGCCGCCGCGTTGGGAATGGTCAGTGGTTCCTTCCCCGTGTGCGGCAGGAACACGACGGGAAGGCCGAGCTTGATGATACCCGTCACGAGTTCCTCGTCCCATAGGTCGACGGTCAGAGATCCTGAAACGGTGACCGTCTTGCGGGCCATCAGCAGATGCTGGCCAACTCCCTCCGGCATGAGCAGGCGGCCGGGGTCCTTGAGGACATCGTGGCGAAAGGCGGCGCGGTCGGGGGCCTCGTTGAGCCGCAGGATGACCTG
The DNA here is from genome assembly GCF_049672945.1 of Haloferula sp. Lineage (NCBI taxonomy): Bacteria > Pseudomonadati > Verrucomicrobiota > Verrucomicrobiia > Verrucomicrobiales > Verrucomicrobiaceae > Haloferula > Haloferula sp. The sequence continues at coordinate 25,812 of NZ_JBATWY010000090.1, forward strand.
GTCGTCTTTGTCGGTTAGCAGACCGAAGCCTTTGGCCCATGCTCGTGAGTAGGCCCGCGCTCCGCCGGTTCCGTGGGCGGACTTCGAGGCTTCCCGGTAGGCATTCTCGTGGGCTTGAGCATTGCGCTCGCTCAAGGGGTCGAGCTCTCTGCGGTAGCCGAGATCCCGCCTTTCTCGAATCGCCCGCTCCATGATCGCCGGTGCATGCTCGGGCTTGATGGGGATTCCGGCAGTGTATCCATTCTCGCCGGGGTTGTTGGCTTCCTCGTCATGGACGAAGTCCTTCACGAACTCGTCCACGGGGTCAGGTGCTGCTTCCCCGGCGTTGAGGAAGATCAGCGACGGAACGTGCTCGCTCATGGCGCGGCCCCGTAGTTGGCAGAGGCTCAGGACCAGCCCTGCAGTCGTCATGGTGGAGGTGCCCGACTCTGACGAGCACCCGGCGATGAGGTCGGAGAGCACCCGGTGCAGGGGCTCGCTCGCGTGCTCCAGTTGCGACAGGTCGAGGGTGCTGTGCGTAGAGTCGAAAGAGCGGGATAGGTCTTGGATCATGTTTGGTCGGGCAGACGTTAATTCAGGTCGAATGGCAGAGTGGCACCTTCGACCCGCTGCCACTTGTCTCCACTAAGCTCGATGAGGCCGTCTCCCTTGAGCTCGCTCAGCAGCTCTCGGCAGGAATCGGCATGCAAGTGAACGCCGCGATAAAGCATGCGGGTATCCATGGCCTCGCCGTCGAGCTTCGTGAGGATCTTCCGCTTGTGGGCTAGCTTCCGTGCCTCATTGGCGGAAAACAGAATCGCAGCCCGGGCGTTGGCCATACGGCGGATCAGATGCTTGGCGAGTGCCTCGATGCCGTCGCGGTAATGCTTGAAGCCTTCAGGTGCCTCTGCCACCTTGATGAGCCGCTGGAAGCCGAACATCAGACTGGCGAGCAGGCAGCGAGCCGTGCCTCGGATACCGGGCAGGCTCCCCTCCATGTCATTGAGGAATTTCATCCAGCGAACCTGGGATTTGGCGAAGTCGCACTCGAAGATCAGAGGTTGGGGCTGCCGACTGTTGAGCCGGTTGGCAAGAATCAGCCGGACGGCATGCGCGAAGCGGGCGTTCAGGTGGGGGAGGGGAATGATCCGATCACTTGCGTCCTCGGATGGAAACTCCGGCCCCGCGCTGCCATCGACGAGCCAGAGTAGACGTGCGAGCCACGCGGTCTCGTCGCTGTCCGCCTTGGTCGCCAATGGTAGCACGTCTCCAGGGTCGGTGATGAGCAGCCTGCCCCTGACCGCTTCGCCTGACGGGCCAGCTGGAATCATGCCGTTCATGAGCGAAGGGCAGATGCTACCGAATTTTGCAGCGTCCGACGCGCGATTCAACCCGATCGCCACGAGCGCTTGGCTGTGGTGGGCACCGGGGAGCTGCTGGTCCAGCAATGCTGGCGTGGCTCCGGTAATGAAGACTCGAGGGCGCCGGATCAAGTCGACGAAGTGCTCGGAGGGGCTCGATCCGAGGACCTCGCCCCACTCGTCTTCGTGGCTTTCGATCAGCGGTTCCAGCTCGGGGTCTCCGGTCATCAATCGCAGCAGGCTGTTTTCGCCCGGGTTTGCAGGATGTCCGCCTGACAGGTCCCACCTGCGATCAAGGTTCCGTTCCTTCCGTTTCTCTTCCGCCTCGTTGTCCTTCAGGAGTCGGTCGAGGTGGGCTAGCAGGTTATCCTGACAGTGGCCGACCGGAGTGACCACCTCGTCGAGAACCATGTTCGACGTCAGTGAGCCTGAGGCGAGCACGTTGCAATCGACCGGGATCAGCTTCCAGTCGGGCGTCCGGATCCCGCTGCCGCGACGGGCGAGATTAGCCAGGGTGATCGCCATGGTGGCGAGGACGTTGGCGCCCGCGACTTCGTCACCCTCGCCGAGGGCATGGGCGTCGAAAGAAGTGAGGAGATGGCGGAGGTGGTCGGATTCCTTGTTGGTCATGGCTCGTGATCGGAAACGTGTTGGATGTGCTGGGGTAGTTTTACCCAGCATGTCTTTAATGCGATGATCGCCGCCACCTCGTCAAGAACAAATGCCAGAAAAGTTGCAACACTAGCATATAGTGTTGCATGAATAGAGCAGTGAAGACAGAAGCACCTGCATGGAAGTGGCGAAAAGCGGCATCCGCGAATTTGAAAAGGTCGCGGCGAAAGGCTGGGGCGATGGCGTTTCCCTCGACGAGTTGCTTGTCCGCGTGAACCGGGTCGCAGCAAAGCTACTCCCAGTTGCGGACGAACGGGACGCACGCATCAGCCCGACCCTCGTGCAACGAACCTTCCGTCACTACGTCACGCTCGGGTGCATCGATCCCGGGCAGCGCGTGGGCCGGCGGGCCGTCTACGGCTACCCGCAGTTCCTCCAGGCGTTACTGGTTCGCAGGTTGCTCGCGGACGGAGTATCGGCCGAGAGAATTGCGCCGCTCGTCGCAGGGAAGAGTCTCGAAGAAACCAAGCGGATGCTGCTTGGTGGCGTGGAGTTCGTCGCTCGGTCGGAGGGAACGAAAGCCCATGACCCCGTCACCGCGACGGCGGCATTCGACACGGAGAGGCGATGGGTTCGGACGTTGCTGGCCCCGGGGCTTGAGGTTCATATACGGGACGACTTGCCGCGACTCAAGCCGGCCGAGCTACGGCAGGTGTTGGTGAAGTTGAAGGCGGAGTTGAGTCGTCACAAATACTGAGAATGGCTGCAGCAATTTGCTTCTAACGGGTGGCCCCTGAGCCAGCCGTCGGGCCGGACCGGAGGGCGGGGAAAAGGGGGTTGAGGGTTTGACTGACCCCCTTTCCCCTTCTCATGGAAGGCCGCGGTCAGGCGTCGCCATCGCCGCCTTGTTGGTTTCGTCGACTGACCGAAGGACTTTGCTCATAACCTCGTAATCTACTTCAAGGATCGACGCCAATTCACGATTATGCACGCGGAGAAAACGCTCACGGAGTTCCGGAACCATCTCCCGGAAGGCTCTCCAGTCGGATTCCGTCGGCTGGTCGCTCATTGGTCCTTCGTCAAAGTCCTCCTACACCTGACCGGGGGCGCGGCTTCGACTGCGGGTTGAGGCTGGAATGGTCATGACGGTCGGAACTCGCGGCGGGGCAGGTGTTGAGAGCGACGCACTGTTCGCTGTTGTGTTAGTTCTGCGTGAAGAGTTGCCAACGGTGGGTAGTGACGGGCGTGCGGAACCATCCGTTGTCGGCTGTCCGACCATCGAGGGTCGCGACGGCTCCAATACCGGGGTCGGCCTGAATCCACTGTCCGTCGCCAGCGTATGCGAGAATGTGAACACCACTCGTTGTCACCGCAAGATCTCCTGGCACCAGGCCGTCGTAGTCCATCTCTTGAATCGTTCCTGTCGCCCCGAGCGGCCTGGTATAGTCCCGGTAACCCTCTCCAAGAGCCTTCGCGCTGGCATCAAACCACCACTGCTCGACGCATCCGCGAAAAGCACGACCGTTAAAGTGCCTGAATCCGTAGGCCAACAGAGCATCGCGAAGGGCGCGTCGCGGTAGCCCTGAGCAATCGATCCCACGAGAACTCTCTCCTCCCCAGTGATACTTCGTCCCCTCGAATTCAGACATTCGGCGGACATAATCCTGACGTAATTCATCTGTATCGATCTCACCGCCGGGTAAAATGAATGGCACCGCTGCAAGCAATGGGAGAATCAAGGCAGCTACCCTTACCGGCTTGCGCTTCCAGGTGAGAATGGTGAATCCGACCCACGCTCCGACAATACACCCCAGAAACGCGAGCTTCAAAAGCTTGCTGTTAACCGGATTGAGCGGGATCACAAAGATTCCGGCAAAGGCTCCGAGCGTGCAGATCAGTATGAGGCGTCTCCACATCTTTTTCTTCAGCGAACGTTTGAGGCATGGCGCGACGCCCGAACAAAGGCGGCGCTTCGTGGCTGATTGAATGGATTAAATCACCAGAAACGAAATTCAACAAGTCTGCGGTCAGGCGTCGCCATCGTCGGCTTGTTCGCTTCGTTCTATCTGGCAACCCTTTCGCTATACACTTCCTGTGCAGACCGATCAGTTACTTCAAAATTGCTGAGCCTAAGGGTCCACACCGATCCGGGCCAACTATCCCCGGCCATAAGACCCTTCTCTGTCGGGTGAAGGTTCGTTCGAGAAAAGTCAGGACTGCCCAAACCTCGATTCTCGCAGTCCATTGCAACTGTCTTCTGAACTCGCGTCTCCCTGAAAAGCATCGTGATTCCATCCTTGTTCGTCATCTTGAATGTGACCGTTCGCTGAGGGTTTTTGACCTTGTGGGTGATCGACGGATGGCCTTCTTCATCAAACTCGATATGGACGGTCTCGCCGGGAACCAAAGTGAGGACCCCATCGGCTGTCAGGATCTCGCCCTCGGGGACGTTGACAACTTCAGTCCGACCTTCACCCAAGCTGAGCGTCAACTCACGAGCCTTTCGGGTATTCAGCTCCTTTACGGTGCGCCAGGCCTGAACGAACTCCCGGTCGTTCTTAGAGAGGCGATCCAATGCAATCGTGAAGCTTTTGCCGTCGCTCGTTCGTGTAAGAGTGACATCCTGCTCAGTCGCTTTGTCTATGGTAGCCAGGAGCGTCCGGCCATCGCTGCTTGTGAATTCACGTTCAGCTAGGACCCACCCACTGAATAATAGGGTGAACACAATAACGTTGGTTGTGAGAATTTTCATCTTTGAGCGAACGTCGCTTCCGGTGTCTTGTTCGGCATTTGGTTTCTCGTGTTACCTAAGCCACTGAGGATCATCGTCTTGGTCGTCTTCATACTCGCTTACACTGGGTTCTTCTTGGTCATCTCGCTTCGCAGATTTAGCTTCGAGCTTCTTCTGTGCGATCTGCTCGATCGTCAAGATGACCTCAGGTCTCTCTGCCCCAAAACGCTCATAGTAGAGGTCCTCGATAAACTGCGGCAGGGGTGTCTTCCACTTCTCTTGCTGGTGATTCGCGAGACTTCCGAACTTCTTTGGGCTGAGGCCAAGTTCCCTCGCCATCTGGATGTGCGCATCAGACAGTCGGAACTTTGTTCGCGCATCAACCCACACTTGGTATCGTGGTGACATCCGTTTCTTCTTACTTGCCATTTCTATTCTCGGCCGGACGTTTGAGGACAGGCGCGCCGGAGAGTTGAGGCGGCGCGCCGATCCAGTTGGAAAGATTAAATCATCTGAACGAAAAATCGACAAGGCCGCTCATAGGCGTCGTCCTGATCCGTCTTGTTCGCCTTCTATATTTTGGGAGCAGCAGCAACAAAAGATCCATCAGTTTCTAGGGTGTGACCAGAACGCTTGGCTTCTTCAATCCGCTCGGCAACCCCTTTGGGGAGCATCTTGATGAAGTGCGATGGAGCTCGGTCATAGATGAATTCATTGAGGACTTTGGAGTCGTGGCAGTTGAAGAGTCCGTAGTTTCCTGAAGCTCCGTCGAAATCAAGAATCAGTATCACATCCTGATCGTCTACAAGCCAGATCTCGTTTCTTCGATAAACATAAAGGAACCAATCGCTTTTCGGATCAATGAATCCACGTGTCCACTGCTGCTTGGAACCGTCAATTGAATATGAGATGTTGAGCAAATCGTTGTCGTCAGTAAACACGTGAATGTCAGCCGAGTGGTCTATCGGATGATTACCCTCTGCCGCCACAAGTATTGGCTCGAATTTTTCCTGCGATTGAAGCCAGGCGGCAACGCCTAGGATGACCAGTGCGAGCGCAGCAAACAAATATCGCGAAGTCTTCATTTGGTGGCGAACGTCGATGGCGAAGCGATCCCGGTAACCGAACCGGAACGGCCACGAGCATCCAAGCAGCTTCCGAAGCTGGCGGCAAGAACGCAACAAAGCCGCTGATAGGGGTCGTCCTCCAGTGCCTTGTTCGATGCATTGGTTTGTAAGGTTGGTGAGCGAGTCACCAGAGCTTGGAGTCCCGCCAGCGATCTTCAGGAAGCCAGGTGATCTGATTGGAATCGGTGGATAGCTCGGCACCAGCCAGCACACTCCGCCGAACGGTTGCTTCCAGCTCTCCAAACGAGCCGCTACGTCTGCCAATGGAGGCTCCGATCGTGTTGTTCTTACGGTCCATCTGATTCGTATCCTTGCCAGAAGACTCGAAGACGGTTGTTACCAGATCGACCGCCCACTCACCGAGTGTGTGGGAAACCACCGCGCTCGCAAGTGCATGGCGATAGGCATCGAGTGGCCCGTGCCTGCCTCCCTCAAGGTCTGACTGCAGGACGTGTGTCCACGTGTAGCCGATGACGAAAACCGGATAGACTAGAAGGATGACCGCGAAGATCAAAAGGCGCCGAAGCCATCTCTTCTTTTTCTTCATCGAACGTCGAAGCGCTGCCGACCCGTCCACCATGGCGGCCAGCGCGATTCATTAAGGAGGTTCTACCACCCAAAACGAAACGTAACAAGGCCGCTTAAAGGGGTCGGTCAGACGCGCCTTGTTAGCCGTTCTTGTTACCCTGGCTGCCAGCGCCGATCACGGTGGGAATAGTCAGGGAACATCAATAGAAATGCGCTTGCGGGCCACCGAATTGCCTCCTTCAGCATCGCCGTCTCGGATACCTATAGTGACTGTCGTGCTGTCGTCAGCCCACTCGATGGATGGGTCTCGAGCCCATCCGAACAACTTGTCGCGGACCTCCATCCGGCTGATCAATACTCCATCGGAACGCCTCACTTCGATGTCGTAGTGATAATCGCCGAACATCGGAAAAGAGGATTGAACCACCGCAATGTGCCGGGCATCGGGCGACTCAGCGCTAACGCTCGATCTCTGTATGAGAAGTGTGTGCCAGCCGATCATGCAGCCTGCAAGGACGACGACCAACATGATGAATCGGCGTCTCTTCAGATTCATTGGGCTAACGTCTGAGAAATGGCGATCCCGACCCTCATGGCGGCACTCCGATTCTCGTTGCCGGATTGAATCACCATAACGGAAATTTAACAAGGCCGCTGAGAGGGGTCGCCATCTTCGGCTTGTTCGACTTCTTGTTCGATTTCGGGAGCATAGATGTCGAACCCGATCGTTGCCCCTCGCTCTCCAACCGCAGCCAGTGTTGCGGGGGACAGAGAAGCACCCCGGTTGGGTTGATCAAGGAACAACCCACAAAAGAAATCAACCGAGTAGCGGTCAGAAAGGCTCTTCCAAATCGTCAAATCGTTCGTCAATCGAGCGAGGATCCATTGGATCTGTCCGTCGATATCTCCGGCGCTTGAAATAGGAGCAGACAATCCCCAACCTTTCCTCTTTTTGGAATCGTTTGGATGCCCCAGGAGTTGAGATATCTCGATAAGGTCGATCCCATCGCCAAGCACTCTAAGGGAGACTTTGGAGCAATCGACCGGCCCACCGCACCAGACGGTGCCCTCGGGTGCATCACTGCAAGGCTGGTTTCGAGTGCTCTTCATTTCCTGCCCAACGTTTGAGGCATGGCGCGACGCCCGAACTAAGGCGGCGCTCCGTGCCAGATTGAAAGGATTGAATCATGAGAAGGGAAATTCAACAAGCCCGCTGTTAGGCGTCGCCATCGCCGACTTGTTCTCCATTGGTGCGCGTGTTCGGTCGGAAAGGGAAAACAACTGTCTCGACGACCTGACACTCGGTATTGACAAAGTGAAAATGCCAATCCTCTTCACGTCGGTCCATGTCCATCAAGGCCGACACACAGAATGGCGCCTCTCGATTTTGGACTTCCGCCCTCGATCTCGCTTCGGCGATCGCCCAGTCAAGTTCGGAACGCTCATGCTCAGATAGTAGCCCGACACCTTCATCCTCAAGATCGTCTAGAGAATGAACTACTGTGCATCCACTCATCACAGAACCGATGTGTTGCTTGTGCTTTGCCTCGTTTGCCTCGAATGGATGAAGGTTGGTGAGGGCGATGCTGGGTTCGTCTAGCCCCCAGCGTTCGAAATCGCCTTGATCTTCCATCACCTCTTCGACGAATCCAACGCAGACCCCTTCGTTCCACCAGATAAGATCGCCAACGCGAACCTCTTCCGGATCGTCGCCCAGAGCGTATTGCTTCGGGTATCTCATTTTTGGGAGAACGTCTGAGAAATGGCGATCCCGACCCTTATGGCGGGGCTCCGACTCTCGTTGAAGGATTGAACCACCAAAACGGAAATTCACCAAGGCCGCTGAGAGGGGTCGCCATCTTCGTCTTGTTCTCCACATTTTTTTGCGCTCATGGCCAGGAGAGATCGCACTAGCACAGCAAGTCTCGGTAGTCTTGCTTTGCTGCTTCCGCCGCTTGGTGAAGGAGGTGCAAGTCGCCCCCAGCCACACGAATCATCGCCTCGGAAACCCTCCGATCAAACGGGCCATTCCTATCGAGGTAGCCCAAAGTTCTGGCAAGCACATCACGAGCTTCTACTTGATCGGCTTGGCCGAAAGTTCGTCCGATTTCAGACAGCTCGGTTGGATTGAGATTGATAGGCTTCGGCTCGCCTAACGCTTTGTCGTAGGCGTCCTCGGCCCTCTCAATCTGACGTAGCAGCGCCTTCTCGCGCTCCGATATCCTCGCAAAGGCTTTCGGATCGCTCTCTAGAAGTCCATGGCGCATCGCCGCAACGCTAGCTTCAAGGACATCATTGAATTCCCGATCAAGCCTAACCAGTTCCATCGCCTCAGGTGTGTCTCGATGCTCCTTGGGTATCGTGAAGCGCATTTCTTGGAGAACGTTAGATGTGGTGGCACCCGCTACCGGGAGCGCCAGTCCAACTCAGGGTAAAGGGTTCTCATCCGGGGTCAATCTCCGACTCGCGGCGGGGTAGCGGGTTGTCCACCCACGCCTTTATAGGACAACCGGACTTATTCATCAAGCCGGGCGATGAGGCCCGGAACGAGGCCGTTCGACTGCGCCCGGATTGTGAACAAGTCCGTCGCCGACACAGCATTTTATTCACATCTTC
>NZ_JBATWY010000091.1:0-1707 GCF_049672945.1 Haloferula sp.
CGTTCGCCAGATATGAAGCGCCTGGTCCCTGTCATCTTGGTTGTCTTGGCCTTCGTCTTACTGACAGTCGGGTGTCGACGCCCCTTTGAGGGCATCGATGAGATTTCGACCGTTGATTCCGCAACTCTAGCGGATACTGAGAATGCCACAGGAGTAGTCATCGATCTGAAACCAGTGCGCGATGTATTAGCAGGAGCTCAGTGGATCGATGCCCAACCAATCAACAAGGGCGGCTACTGGCTTAGGGTCGAAGGGTTCCCTAATATTTTTGTCAGCGAGGTTAACGGCTGCTTTTGGATGACGGATTACACAGGTCTTTTCCAGATCGCTGACGATGAGAGATCCAAGTTCTACGAGTATTTGGACGGACAGGCGCGGAACATTCACCATGAGACCAAGCCACCAGAAACGGAATAGGCGAACAAGACGTGTGACAGCGACGCCTACCAGCGGCTTTGTTGGAGATTGCCGAGGGTGCTTCAATCTGTTTTCCTCCAGTCGGACGCGCCGCCATACGGGCGGCGCGCGTCCACTTCGACGTTCTCGGGGAATATATTTCTGAGGTTTACACGGTTGGGCAGCAGACGAGCGCTGCGTCGATTCAAGGCATTGGAGATAGAGAGATCCGCTTTGGAAGTATGTCTTCGGCGGATTCCCTCGGTTGGGCAGCGGCACGGCTCCCCTGCCGATTCGGACAGCTCCCGTGGATACGATCTGTTAGACACTGCGTCTGGTTCGCGGTGGCTCCGGATCATCGCTGGTCAGAGCATGTCATCGTTTCAGATTGGGCGCGGGGAATTCTGCTTAGAGGCGGAGTGCGGTCGACACCAAGCAAGCGCCGCAACGAAGATGGCCAACGAGAACAAGCCAGTAGAGGCGACCCCTTACAGCGGCTTTGTTGCACGCTTGCCGCCAGCTTCGAAAGCTGCTTGGATGCTCGCAGCCATTCCGGTTCGCTTACCGGGATCGCCTCACCTTTGAACGTTCGTTTGGGGAATTTGACTCTGAGTTCATGACGTATGGATTATTTCGCGCCCCACAAACCTAAGACGGACGCAGAATTGTTGGCGATTCCTGCCGAACACTTCCCATGCGGTCTGTCTGAAGTTGACCAAGCGAGATGGTTGCGGTTAGTGCCGGAAGACCGGCTGCCTGTCGCGAGGGATGTTGGAGCCGTGTTGCAGCCGAAGATCGTTGCGGATCGGATCATCGCGGAGATCGACCGCAGAGTTTCAGAGAAGCACTTGGTAGCGGCACAGGCTACCATCCCGCCTCCGCCAGAACCGAATAAGCCGTGGTACCGCGAACGTGCCGTGTGGTTTTGGGTCATAGGCACCATTTTAACCATAGTAGGACTCATCTTGAAGTTGCGTTCACCCACTGGATGAATATGACCACCCAACCCGATATGCCCATCCCAACCGCAACCCCGGCAAGCGCCCGGAGAAATGCGTCGGAATCGAAGAAACGAACAAGCCGTGGATGCCGACGCCCATCAGCGTCCTTGTCGGACACGGGAGTCGGTGAGGAGTTACTGCTGGATGGGGGATTACCGGCTGCGGGGAGCGCGGCATCACTTGGACGTTGTGCGCCGAGCCAAGCAAGGCGCTTCTTATCAGGTGTAAGACCTGATGTTTCAAAACCTAGCCAGTAGAAACTACCGAGTGTTGCAGTTATGTTTGCTAACCCATTGAAGCTCGCGGGAGG
>NZ_JBATWY010000092.1:0-27573 GCF_049672945.1 Haloferula sp.
GCGCCTTGCGATCTCTGCGACTCCTACATACTCTCCGCGCATTGCGGCGATGGCATATCGCTCCTCCTTGCTGATTTGACTGTAATTCACATGCCCAATCTGTCGCACTTCGGTCTTGAATCCAAGAAGCAGAACAAGCCGGATATGGCGACGACGAATAAGCCGCTTTGGAAAGAGGGTCAGTCAAGGTTTTTAATTTTTTGAAACAGCTCCGGATAAGCTGATTGTTGGAGCTTAGGCTTCCCATTGCTGCAGGCGAAAGGATTGAGCCTATCTGTGTCGTGAGCGCTCAACTGCGCTTGATGATTCCTGCGAGGTGTTGCGTCACGAAGTGACGCATTTTCCCTTGCGTCTCTCGGTGGACTGAAAGTCCACGGCTATCATAAGTCGTTCCAATGGGACGGGAAAATGGTGCAAACGGGAGCCCCAGTCAGGCGCTGCACGTGTTAGGCAAGCTCGGGCCCGGTGAGACAGGCAATTTCGAATGGGCTTTCAGCGGCTAAGGCTTGGACACTTCAGCCATTCTTTCCGCTCCACGAATCCCTTAGTGCCACGGTGCGATTGAAAACCAGCTTTTCACCGACGGCGTGGTCCACGCGATCGGCCACGAAGTATCCGGTGCGCTCAAACTGGAACACGTTTTCAGGCTCGGTCTCCGCCAATGCCGGTTCGACCCAAGCCTCAATTGTCTCGAGCGAATCAGGATTGAGCACCGAAGTGAACCCCGCCTCGACCGCATCCGGGTCCTCAACCGAGAAGAGTCGGTCGTAGAGTCGGACTTCGGCCGCCTTGCCGTGCGTCGCGGAAACCCAATGGATCACCGCCTTACACTTCACCCCTTCCGGTGCATCGCTGCCGATGGTTCCCGGCAGATACTCGCACTGGACTTCAGTGACGTTTCCATCCGCATCTTTCTCAAATCCGGTGCACTTCACAATGTAGCCACCGCGCAGGCGCACGTAGCGTTCGGGCCCGAGACGGAAGAACTTCTTCGGAGGATCCTCCATAAAGTCGTCACGCTCGATCCAAAGCTCCCGCGTCAATGCCACACTTCGATCCCCCATCTCCGGCTTCCCCGGGTGATTCGGCAGCACGATCTCCTCGCTACGACTTTCCTCGTAGTTCGTGATGACGAGTTTGAGCGGATCCAGAACCGCCATGCGCCGCGGCGCCACCTCGTTGAGATGACCTCGCACTTCGTGCTCAAGCAGCGCGATATCCGTCGTCCCCTTGAACTTGGTAATACCCAAACCCTTGCAAAATGACCGGATCGCGGCGGCAGGATAACCCCGCCGCCGCAATCCCGAAAGCGTTGGCATGCGGGGATCATCCCAACCATCGACGTGGCCTTCCTTCACCAGCGTTAGCAGCTTGCGCTTGCTCATCACGGTGTAGTTCAGATTGAGCCGCGAGAACTCGATCTGACGCGGTTTCGCAGGCACCGGGCAGTTTTCGATCACCCACTCGTAGAACGGGCGATGGATCTCGAACTCCAGCGTGCAGAGCGAATGGGTGACGTGCTCCTTGGCATCCTCCAGCGGATGGGCGAAGTCATACATCGGGTAAATGGACCAAGATGTTCCCGTGTTGTGGTGTTTGGCGTGAAGAACCCGATAGATGACCGGATCCCGCATCACCATGTTTGGCGATGCCATATCGATCTTGGCACGCAGCACCGCCTCCCCTTCCTGGAAGCCGCCGGCGCGCATTTTCGCGAAGAGTTCAAGATTCTCTCCAACCGAAGCCGTGCGACTCGGAGACTCGATGCCCGGGGTCTGAAGGTTGCCGCGGTTCTCGCGAATCTGCTCGGGGGTCTGACGATCCACATACGCCAGGCCTTTCTCGATCAGCGCCACCGCTGCCTCGTAGAAGAACTCGAAGTAGTCGCTCGCAAAATAGAGATCATCTCCCCAGTCGAAGCCGAGCCACTTCACATCCTCCTTGATGCTCTCGACGTATTCCACGTCCTCCTTTTCGGGATTGGTATCGTCAAAGCGCAGATGGCACCTGGCACCGCTCGCCGCGTTTTCCTGAGCGATCCCGAAGTTCAGGCAGATCGCTTTTGCATGACCGATATGAAGGTAGCCATTCGGCTCCGGCGGGAAGCGGGTGATGGTGGTCGCATGCTTCCCGCTCGCCAGATCCTCGGCAATGATTTCGCGAATGAAGTCGAGCTTCGGTGATTCGGTTTCGGACATCGTGTTACTTTGAAAGTTCTTCAAGCAGGGCCTGATTCAGGCGGATCCCGGACTCGAAGTTCTCGACCGGGAAGTTCTCGTTGGGAGAATGAATCTGGGCATCGGCGAGAGCGAGCCCCAAGAGCAAGGTATCGGCTCCGAGAATTTCCCGGAGGTCCTCGATGATCGGGATACTGCCACCCTCCCGGATCAGCACGCCGTCTTTACCGAATGCCGTCTTGAGCGCCCGTTGCGCGGCTTTGCCATACGCTCCGTGCGGATCGACATGGTAGGGTTTCCCATCGTGACCAGGGATGACTTCCAGCTCCACGCCCGCCGGGCAGTGCTTTTCAAAGTGGGCCTGCACCTTCTTCATGATGTCGGCTGGATCCTGATCGGGCACCAGACGGAAGGAGAACTTCGCCATCGCTTGTGACGGAATCACCGTCTTTGATCCCTCTCCCTGATAGCCGCCACCGATGCCATTCACCTCGGCCGTGGGCCGGGCCCAGGTCTGCTCGGCCGCCGAGTAGCCCGCCTCTCCGTAGAGCGATTTGCAGCCGGTCACCTTCTTGAAATCGTCATCCGCCACGCCGGGCACCCTGGCCCACATTTCCCGCTCCCAATCCTCAAGCGGTCGAACATCGTCGTAAAATCCCTCGATCAAAATTCTCCCCTCCTCATCATGGAGACTGGCAACGAGTTGGGCGACGGCCGTCGCCGGATTGGCGACCGCGCCGCCGAAAAGCCCGGAGTGAAGGTCCTTGTCCGGACCGCGAACGATTACATCGCAACAAGTGATTCCCCTCAGGCCATAGCCCATCGTCGGCACGCCCGGCGCCACCATCCCGGTGTCCGATACCGCGATCACATCGCAGGCTAGAGATTCACGATTTTCCCGCAGAAAGGCTGCAAGGTTCGGGCTGCCGATTTCTTCCTCACCCTCGAACAGAAAGATCAGATTCACTGGCAGGTCGCCCTTTTCGGCCATGGTCTTGCCGACACCCAACAGATGGGAAAACATTTGCCCCTTGTTGTCCGTCGCGCCCCTTGCCCAGATGCGTCCATCTCTGATTTCTGGCGCGAAGGGGTCACTGGACCAGAGTTCAAGCGGATCCACTGGCTGAACATCGTAGTGCCCGTAGATCAGCACCGTTTTTCTTCCTGGCTGGTGCTGATTCCTCGCCACAACCAGCGGATGGCGGGCGGTTTCATGCAGTTCTGCGGTCAATCCGAGATCCGTCGATTTGGCAACCAACCACTCGGCACAGGCCCTGACGTCGCCGGCATGGCGGGAATCCGTCGAAATACTGGGAAATCTCAGGAATTCGAAAAGCTGCTCCAATTCGGAAGTCATGGCGCATCCATGCCCTCGGCCCACTCCGCGGGCAAGACCAAACCCGCAGACACATTTAGTCCGCCTTTCAGACCTTTCGTTCTTTCACCTCGAAGCCCCCCCGCCTAGAGTGGTTGCAATACGCACACCGGTGACTACTCCAAGCATGCCTTCAGAAAAAACACGACCTCGAATTCTCGTCGTTACCCCCGAGATTACCTACCTCCCGGAGGGCATGGGCAACCTCGCTCAGCGGCTTTCCGCGAAAGCCGGCGGCATGGCTGACGTTTCCGCCTCGCTGGTCAAGGCGCTCTATGATCAGGGGGCCGATGTCCACGTCGCCCTGCCGAACTATCGCAAGATGTTCCACCTCGATGTGGCACACGTCCACGATTACGAGTTTGGCAAGGTCAGCCGGGCGCTTCCCGAACAGCGCATTCATCTGGCCGAGGACCGGGTCTTCTATCACCGCCAGCGGGTCTACAGTGAAAAAGAGAACCACTTGATCTCCCTCGCTTTCCAGCGTGAGGTCATCAATCACATCATCCCCCAGGTCCGCCCGCATCTCATCCACTGCAACGACTGGATGACCGGCCTGATTCCGGCAGTCGCGCGGCGGCACAAGATCAAGTCCCTGTTCACTGTCCACAACATCCACACCGAGCGCATGACGCTCGAAACCATCGAGGACCGAGGCATCGATGCTGCTGATTTCTGGAATTACCTCTACTATCAGAAAGCTCCCCACAACTACGAAGAGTCCCGTAATTCAAACCCCGTCGATCTTCTCGCCACCGGCATCATGGCGGCGGACCATGTCAACTCGGTAAGCCCGACCTTCCTCTCGGAGGTGGTCGACGGAATCCACGAACACATTCCCGGGCACATCCGCCACGAACTGTGGGCGAAGTGCCAGCATGGGGCTGCCAGCGGTATCCTCAACGCCCCTGACTCCGCCTTCAACCCGGTTCGCGACACCTACATCAGTGACCATTTTTCCGTGAACACGGTGATGGCGGGTAAAGCGGCGAACAAAAAACGTCTGCAGGAAACCCTCGGGCTCAAGGTGGATCCGAAGGCTCCATTGCTGTTCTGGCCTTCACGGCTCGACCCCGTTCAGAAGGGTTGTCACCTGGTCACGGAGATCCTTCACCAGATCATCCGCGACTATGAAAAAGACGGCCTGCAGATCGCCGTCATCGCAAGCGGATCTTTCCAGAGACATTTCCACGACATCGTCGCCATGCACGGGCTCCACGATCGTGTTGCCGTTCGGGACTTCAGCGAAGACCTCTCCCACCTCGGTTATGCCGCCTGTGACTTCGTGCTGATGCCTTCCTCTTTCGAGCCCTGCGGTCTCCCCCAAATGATCGCTCCCAAATACGGTTCCATGACCATCGCCCACGATACCGGTGGTCTTCACGATACGATTGAAAATCTCGACATCGAGGCCGAACAGGGCAATGGCTTCCTCTTCAATGTCTTTGATTCCGGCGGACTCCTCTGGGCCATCAACAAGGCGATCGAATTCCACCGCCTTCCGGATGACGTTCGGGAAGTACACCTGCAACGCATCATGCGCGATGCCAAGATTCGCTTCAATCACATGACGACTGCAGCCGAATACATTCGCCGTTACGAAAGCATTCTCGGTCAGTCGATCAGCGAACCGATCGCCACAACTGCCTGATGCCCTGCTGGCGGCCCCTTTGACCTGAAAAGGTCAGCGAGAAAGCCCTTTAATGCGTTGAGAATCCTGCTATGGTTGGAATGCCAAATTCCGAACCATGCCCGCTTCCAGCAATCCAGATTCCTTATGCGGATCAAATGGTGGAGACGAGATCCTTTCTTCACTGAATCCATCAAAGGGCTTCGCCTTCTCCCCGCGTCCCGGGGGGGCTACCATTCTTTGCCGTCTTGCCTGGGATCGAATCGCCGACGTCCTCAAGCTCTCACCCCGGGAACTTCAGGTCGTGCAAGGGATCTTTGACGATAAGACCGAGTTGGCGATTGCGTCATCGCTTGGCCTTTCGACAAGCACGGTCCACACATACACTGAACGCATCTACCACAAGCTTGATGTCAGGGACCGGGTGCAACTGGTGATTTGTGTCGTTCGGAGCTTTCTCGATCTTTGCGTTTCGGATTCAGATGCTCTGCCACCGATCTGCCACCGGGCAAGTAGCGGTCAGTGCCCATGGTATCACTGAATTCCTGCTGAATCCCCCATCCGGCGCAAAGCGTCTTTCAAGACAAAGGAAGCTCAGCGAAAACAGAGCCTGCATCAGGCGCTCCATGACGGGCCAAGCCCCGACGCCGATTACGAACCTGACCGGTCCTCGACCAACCCAAGACGGTCACGCGGATGCGGCACTGAGCTAAGGCTCCCTCTCCCGCTCCTCCTTGATCGTCACGAGGACGTCGAAGAGGGCGAACAGCAGCACAAAGAGACACAGGAGCCCGCAAGCGCCCCAGTAGAGTCCGAATCGGAGAATGGATTCCTTCAACCACTCTTCGATGCCCCACAGACCCAAGGCCAGCATTCCGAGCATGCCGAAAGCAAAGGTCCCAAGCACGCTGCGGCGATGGCCCCGGTCACGAAGAACCGCTTCCGCCATCCCCTTGTTGACCGCCCACTGACTGCCTTGCTTGCGACTCATCGAAGCAAAGCTAGACGACTGATTGAAACTGCCAAGAGATCAGTTGAGGATATCCGGAGCCCGCCATTGAGCTCAGTCTTCCAGATCGGTCAGGTAGCGTTCGGCCTCAAGCGCGGCCGCACATCCCTGCCCTGCGGCGGTAATCGCCTGCCGATAATAGTGATCCGCAACGTCGCCCGCAGCGAACAAGCCGACGGTCTTCGTCGCGGTGCGGCCCGGGGTCTGCAAAATGTAGCCGTTTTCGTCCTTATCCACGAGATCTTCGAGGAACGCGCTATTCGGCACGTGGCCGATCGCGACGAAGACACAGGCCACCTCGAGCTCGCTCTCGCTGCCATCCACGGTGTCCTTCAGTTTCACCGCACGCATTTCACCGGCATCATCCGTTAGATACTCGGTTACCGTACTATTCCAGACCGGCTCGATTTTCTCGTTCGCCAAGGCGCGATCCGCCATGATTTTCGAAGCGCGAAGCTCATCCCGGCGATGAATGAGATAAACCTTACTGGCAAAGCGGGTGAGGAAGCTGGCTTCTTCACAGGCACTGTCGCCACCTCCGATCACACAGACCGGAACATCACGATAGAACGCACCATCACAGGTCGCGCATGAAGTCAGACCGTGCCCAATCAATTTTTCCTCCCCCTCGATGCCCATGTGACGGGGTGCCGCACCGGTCGAAACAATGACCGTCCTGGCCTCGAGCGTCTTGTCCGCAACCTTCACTTCGAAGTGGCCCGCTGGCATCTTGGTCACGCTCTCCACCTGGGAGAACTCGATTCTGGCACCGAACTTCTCCGCCTGCTTCTGCATGTTCATCATCAGCTCGGGGCCCATGATGCCTTCCGGAAATCCGGGGAAATTCTCCACTTCGGTGGTGGTCGTCAACTGGCCGCCCGGCTGAGTGCCGGTCAGCATGAGGGGCTCCAAATTCGCGCGCGCGGTGTAGATGGCGGCCGTGTATCCGGCACAACCGGTTCCGATGATGATGACGTTTTCCATGTTCCTGTAAGTCGAGACGGATGGGAGTATTCCGGGTGAATGCGGTTTTGGTCAACCGTCGGTCTCACTCAATTCCCCGAGCCCGCTTCTCGGCGGCGATCCAGTCCTGATCTTCCGGCGAGAGATTCCTTTCCTTGGTCCGCGCGCGGGTTCCATCAGGCTCGACGATGATCAGCTCGCCATCCCGATAAGCCACGAGTTTCGCGAAAATCTTCCGACCACGAGGGTCCTTCCACGTCCGATAGCCCTTTTTCTCCATCTTCTGTTTCCATTTCTCGTGCTTGTCCGCGGCGACTTTGGCGGATTGTCGGAGCTGCCCCCATTTGAAATTCGCCTGGCCGCGCACAAAGCCTTTTTCCTTCAGGATGACTTCCTCCGCCGGGGTCAGCACGATCAGCATCGGATTGCCCAAGACCTTGAAGCGTTTCCTCAGATTGTTGACATAGTCCTTGCGGCGCGACTCCTCGTCGTTGGTCTCACCGGAGACCCGGACGTCGACCCGGAGCCGGACAAAGGTCTCGCTGGCCCAATCATCAAACTCGGGATCATTGAAGAGTTCCTCGCTCAACATCTTGCAATTCACGCTGTTCTGGGAATCGGTGAACCAGATGAGGACGGGCTTGTCTTCCCGCCTCGCCCGCTTGAACACCGTGGTATAGCTCTGACTCCAGGGTCCCTCCTGAGGGCCTTCCGCCAGTAGCGCACCCAGCTCGGTCGGGAGGCTCTCGGGGTCTTCCGCATCCGGATCGGTGTAAACAATTTCATTGGGATCGAGGACCACTCCGGGATTGTTCTTCATCTCGTCCGAAATGCCTCCGGGAGCAAGGGGCGTCCCCCCCTGTCCGCCACCTCCCCGCAATGCGGGCGGGATGCCGGATGGCCCGAAGGGTTTGTCACCCGCATCAAACGGGTCCTCGGAACTACCGCAGGAAACGATGATGAGGACCGGCCAGAGCCACGAAAGTCGGCGTAACATGAAAAAACCCTAATCTGCCGGGAATCGAGATGCAATCAGGACCCAGTTTGCCTTGCGAGATAGGGATTCGCCGCCAAACTCCCGCCACTTTCGTTCCGGAGCCTTTAATGAACACCCGCCTGATCATCCTCCTCGCCCTGTTGTTCGCCATTTTTGCCCCCTCTGCCTTCGCCGCCGGCGGAGGAGGACACGGAATCGACACTCCAGAGTTTGTCCAGCAGATGGACAAATTCCCCGCCCAGGAAAAGGCCGCTGGCATCGATGGAATCATGGCCAAGGTCAAGTTCCGCGCTTCCGAGGCGCCTTTCCTCGCGGTCTCCACGCTCATCTTCGTCTGCGCCATCATCCACACCTTCTTTGCCGTCCCGCTGACCAAGATGGCCCACCGCGTTCAGCACGAACACGATGCCTCCATCCGCCGCGCCATGGAAAAGCAGGGCCTGCCCGCCCACGCCTCGGACATGGTCAGTTTCAAAGCGACGATGCTCCATTTCCTCGGCGAGGTCGAAGCGATCTTCGGCATCTGGGTCATCGGACTGCTGGCGGCCATGTTCTATTTCTACGACGTCCAGGCGGTCGAATCCTACATGAGCAGCGTGAACTTCACCGAGCCCATGTTCGTGGTCGTCATCATGGCCCTCGCCTCGACCCGCCCGGTCCTGAATTTCGCGGAAGACTGCCTCAGCTTTTTCGCCAAGTTCGGGAAACACACGCCATCGGCCTGGTGGCTCTCGATCCTGATCGTTGCTCCGATCCTCGGTTCCTTCATCACCGAGCCGGGTGCGATGACCATCGCCGCGATGCTTCTGGCGAAGAAGTTCTACCGGCTCAAGCCGAGCCCGAAGTTCGCCTACGCCACCCTTGGTTTGCTCTTCGTCAATATCTCGGTCGGCGGCGTTCTCACCAACTTCGCCGCACCACCCGTGCTGATGGTCGCCGGCCCTGACAAGTGGGATCTCAGCACCGCGGAGATGTTCCTGCACTTCGGCGAAAAGGCGATACTTGGCATCCTGACTTCCACCGCCGTCTACTTCTTCATCTTCCGCAAGGAGCTCGGAGACATGAGCAAGAAGCTCGCGGACACGGATGGTGACGGCACCGGCGACCTCGGTCAAGGGCATGGTCCCGTCCCGCTCTGGATCACGGTCGTCCACCTGCTGTTCATGGCCTTCACGGTCTACTTCGCGCACTTTCCCCAGATCTTCATCCTCGGGTTCCTCTTCTTCCTCGCCTTCCGGATGGCGACTGCCCACCACCAGCATGCGGTCAACCTCAAGGGGCCGGTGCTTGTCGGATTCTTCCTCGCCGGGCTCGTCATTCACGGCGGTCTCCAAGGATGGTGGCTCGCTCCCATCATCAGCTCGCTTGAGCAGTTACCCCTCTTCATTGGGTCAATCCTGTTGACCTCCTTCAATGACAACGCTGCGATTACTTTCCTCGCCAGCCAAGTCGATGGCCTGCCTGCCGACCTGAAATACGCCGTCCTCGCCGGCGCCGTTACCGGTGGTGGCTTGACCGTCATCGCCAATGCCCCGAACCCCGCTGGTCAGGCCCTGCTCGGTAAATTCTTCGGCGACGGCGTTTCGCCAGGGAAGCTCTTGGGAGGTGCCATCGTCCCCACCCTCATCGTCGCCCTTTACATGTATCTGATGCCAGACGACGGCATCGATGAAATGTTCAGCAAGGACCTCTCCCCAGATAAAGTCGAATCCATCGAGGGCCCCGTTGCCCCGGGTACCATCATCGAAGAATCAACCGGGCATTAAGGCTCTCATGTTTACCGGACTCGTTGAATCCACTGGTCAAGTTATCGCGCTCGAAGAACGAGGCGATCAGGCTCGACTGACCCTTGAAATCCCATTCGCCAATGAATTGGAAAGTGGGGAATCGGTCGCGATCAATGGTTGCTGCCTGACCGTGGCCGAGCTTGTCGACGCAAGAGTCTCCTTCGATGTGCTGACCCAGACACTCAGCGTCACCTCCTTGGGCGATCTCAAGCCGGGAGACCTTGTGAATCTCGAACGCGCACTGCGCGCCGGTGACCGGCTTGGAGGTCATTTTGTTCAAGGTCACATCGATGATACCGGAGTGATCGAAAAGCTTGAGCCTCATGGACAGGACCACCTGCTTGAGATTCGTCTTCCAGAAGAAATTGCCGCACTCTCCATCGACAAGGGATCACTCGCGATCGACGGCATCTCCCTGACCATCGCCGAATTGGAAGACACACTCGCTCGCTTCTGGATCATTCCCCACACCATCGCCCGCACCAATCTCTGCACGCGATCGTCCGGCCAACGGGTCAATCTTGAGGCAGACGTGCTCGCGAAACACGTTGCCAAGCTGCTACGCCGCTGAATCAGGGCGGCGCGAGCAAGGTGAACGGCCACCATGGCAGATTCCGAAGCACGAAAAAGACGAGACTCAGCACAGCGATCGTAATGAGTGCTCCCCTGCTGGCCGACATCTTCCAGCGTGGCGGAATTCCCCGGACCCAGTAGTAGGCCCGGACCAGAAGCACCAGGATGAGGAGTGGGATCACGATGATGCCCACCGGGTTGTATCGGAGCGCCTCGAAAAACCTGCCTTCAAGCACGGCATGGCTTGCCCGGGTCATCCCACACCCCGGACAATGCCATCCCGTGAGCGTATGAAACAAGCAGCCAAAAGGCATCGCCTCCGGTCCAAAAGCATTCAACCAAAAGGCCACGCCCGCCATCAGCGCAAGCACACCCAGCACCACGGACAAGCGACCGACATGCATTGCTGGGATTCTATTCCGAGGTGCTTGATCCATTTCCTCCATCGACTTCTGAAAACAACCAAGAGACATCACCAGCTCACTGGATCCATCCCATAAAATTCCACGAGCATCCCGTAAACTTCTGGCTCTTCCCTCTTCATGGCCACCGGCTTTTCAAAAAAGGTCTCGGTGGCCACTGCAAAAAACTCAGCGGGGTTGGTGGCTCCATAGTCATCGAGTACACTCCTCTTGCCAGCATTGACGCGCTCGCAGAAGGCTTCGTAAGCCGGCGCAAAGGCCCGCGACCACTGCCCGTAATCCTCCCCATCATCCAAACTCGGCACCCCGTCCGCCGCGCCATCCTCCTGATCGAGTTGATGCGCAAACTCGTGGAGCACGACATTGTGACCATCCCGCGTATCACGCCCACCTCTTAGAACACTGGACCAACCCAACACCACACTTCCGGTTCCCCAGCTCTCGCCCAATCGAACATCGGAATCATCCTCCTCATCTCCAGCCCGGTAGGCTCCGGGATAAATCAGCACCGACTTCAAGCGCTCATAGTAGTCCTGGGGCCGATGAGCGATCAGCAAGCAGGCCTGGCCCGCGATCACCAGCCTCATCTCATCGCTCACGAATTCAAGATCACCACAGGCTTCGAAGAATTTCTCATCGATGAAGACGTGAATCCATCCTTCCACCAAAGCCCGGGTTTCATCCGGAAGGCTTGCCCAGAGGGGAAAGGCTTCCTCCAACATCCGGCGCTCGGATTCGCCGAGTCGCATCGAACGCAGCCGCATTCGACGCTGTCGTTTCTTCGAGCTGTGCCACCAGCCGATCCCAAGGACCAGCACCACCCCGCCCAGAAATATCCAAAGCCCCATCATTTCCTCCCATGAGTCTTCCAACCAACGAGAATGAGCACCATTAGCCCTAACAGCAGCCCACTGAAGAAAATCCCCCAGAACCAGTGCCTCACCACATCCGGAATATCGACATTCATTCCAAGCAGCGCGCCGATTCCCACCAAAGGAAGAAAGAAGCCCGCCATCAGATTGAGCCTGAAGGCGATGGTGTTCAGCCGCTCCGTTGCTTCCTGCTGCTCTTCCGCCCGTTCCGCCTGCTGAAAGTCCAGCACCAGTTTTGCATCGTGAAAAAGCAGTTCCGCCGCCCGCTCCAGCTCCTTTCCTCGATCCCTCAAACCTCTGAGCTCCCGGTTTTCCTCGTCGTGGCCCAAGGCCTGTTCCAGAGCCGTCAACAAGTTCCGGGTCGACCGCGCCAGCGGGCCGGAGTGCCGCGCAACCTTGAAGACCGACTCCGCACCTGTCGGTTCGTCGATCACCGCCTCATACTCATCGACCTGCCGCTGGTAGCGATCCAGCAAGGCCGAAAGTTGACCGAGCCCTTTGCCCGAGTCCGGTCCGAACCATCCACCTCCAGGTGTTTTCCAAAAGACCAGAGCCTCACGCTCCGGCACCCCGGAAACCGGCACCTCGTGAACGATCAGCAGCAGTTCGTCATGACCTACGAGACATCGCTGGCTCCCTGCCCGGGTGCTGAGCTGGTCACGCAACTCCGGCTCCACATCGAAGCCCTTTGGCAAGAAGCAGTGTTCACGAGTGTTGCTCACGCCTCCTACTCAAGCGTGGTCACCTCCATCCCGAAAGCAGGAATTCCTCCTCCTTCACCGGCGATTCCACTCCACCAACTCCTCGTAGCCCACCCCAGAACCTCCAAACAGATCCAGCGCCGATCCGACGGTCACGTCCACCCGACCCTCGCTCAAGCTCTCCACCAGACGAACATCATCCATCGATGCCGCGCCACCCGCATAGGTGACCGGCCGCTTTCCCCAGCTCCCGAGCATCTCCACCAGGTCCTGATCGATCCCCCGACAAAGCCCTTCGACGTCCGCTGCATGGATCAGAAATTCCGAACAATAAGGCGCGAGTCGGTCGAGCGTCTCAACCGTCAACTCAAGGTCAGTGAGCGTCTGCCAGCGATTCGTCGCCACGGTCCAAGCGGACTCCGTTCGGCGGGATGACAGATCAATGACCAGGTGGTCCGCGCCAATCAGACTCGAAAGCTCTTTTACTCTGTTCTCGTCAAATTCATTGCAATCATTGAATAACCAGGAGGTTACAATAACCTGGGATGCTCCAAGACCCAACCAATACTGGGCGTTCTCAAGGTTGATGCTCCCACCGATTTGGAGACCGCCCGGCCAAGCCGTTAGAGCCTCCTTGGCGGCTTCATCATTTCCCGGCCCGAGCTTGATCACATGTGCTCCCGTCAGACCATCCCTCCGGAACTTTGAGGCAAACCACGCCGGACTCTTTTCAGAAACGAAGTTCTCCTTGGGACCAGGTCCATCGTCACGGAGCGTCCCGCCAACAATCTGCTTCACCTTGCCGGAGTGGAGATCGATGCACGGTCGGAACTTCGTCATGATGATTTGGCGACTCTGCTCCCGCTCCCTTTCCTACCAAGATCAAACCGGCGAATCGCCGCCCACCCATTACATCTCCAACATCAACCGCGTCGGATTTTCAATGCAATCCTTGATACGAATCAGGAAGGTGACCGCTTCCTTGCCGTCGACGAGTCGGTGGTCATAGCTGAGCGCGAGATACATCATCGGGCGAATCTCGACCTTACCGTCGACGGCGACCGGACGCTTCTGAATGGTGTGCATTCCCAGAATACCGCTTTGCGGGGGATTCAGGATCGGAGTGCTCAGCAAGGAGCCGTAGGTGCCGCCATTGGAGATGGTAAAGACGCCGCCCTGCAGGTCCTCGATCTGCATCTTGCCGTCTCGCGCTTTCTCGGCGTAACCGATGATGTCCTTCTCGATCTCGGCGAATCCCTTGTCGTCGCAATCGCGCAGCACCGGAACCACCAAGCCCTTCTCGGTGCCAATCGCCACACCGATATCGTGGAAATGATTCTCGATGATTTCGTTGCCATCGATCTGGGCATTGACTGCCGGCACATCCTTCAAGGCTTGCACGACTGCCTTCACGAAGAAGGACATGAAGCCCAATTTCACGCCGTGCTTCTTGATGAATTCCTCCTGCACCTCCTTACGCAGATTCATCACCGCCGACATGTCGGCTTCGTTGAAAGTGGTGAGAATGGCAGCCGTCTGCTGAGCGTTCACGAGATGCGTGGCGATCTTGCGACGCAGCATGCTCATCTTCCGCCGTGAAGTACGACCCTCCTTGACCGGAGTGACATCGACCTTTTCCTTCGGCAGTTGAAGCACTCCAAAATCGGGCTTCGGTTTCTCCGGGCTAGCCCCCTTCTGAGCCGCAGGAGCTTCCTTGGCAGCAGGAGCGTCCTTGGCAGCAGGAGCGGGATCAGCAGTCTTCTCGGCAGCTGGGGCCGTTGCAGCCCCCACCGTAATCCGGGCAATCACCGTTCCAATCGAAACTTCCTCACCCTCGGGGACGAGGATCTTGATGACACCGGACGCGTCAGCCTCGAGCTCCGTAGAGACCTTGTCGGTCTCCAGCGTGACCAGCGGGTCTCCCTTGGAAACCGAATCACCATCCTTCTTTTGCCAAGCCGCAACGTTCGCACTGGTGATTGACTCCCCCGCGGCTGGCACCTTGACATCGACAACTGTTCCTGCCGCGGAAGCTTCCTTCGCTGCGGGCTCAGTTTTCTCGGCTTCGGCTTTTGGATCTGACGGGCTCGAATCCGCTTCCGCAGGAGCTCCCTTACTTTCCTCGATCTCACCGATCACCGTTCCAATGGCAACCTCTTCGCCCTCGGAGACCAGCACCTTCAGCACTCCCCCAACCTCCGCCACGAGTTCGTTGGAAACCTTGTCAGTCTCCAAAGTGACCAGCACATCACCTTTGGCGACGTCCTCACCATCTGCTTTGTGCCATTGGGCGACGTTTGCGCTGGTGATCGACTCACCTGCTGAAGGGACTTTGACTTTCGTGGGCATGGAAACTGAATTCAAAAAAGGAAAGGTCAGGCGGAGAAGGCACTTTCGATGAGCGCCGTCTGCTCGCGGTAATGCATGGCTTTCGAACCGGCGGCAGGACTTGATGCGCGATCGCGTCCTGCGTAGCGGACCCGCTGGCCGAGCACCCGCTCAAGCCTTGGGAAAACGTAGGACCAAGCGCCCATGTTGAGCGGCTCCTCCTGACACCACACATATTTGGAAGCAGACGGATACTGGCTGATGATCGCCTCCAGCATCTCATTGTGGAATGGATAAAGCTGTTCGATCCGAATGATCGCCGAATTCTTGATCTCCGCCTTGTCGCGATGCGCGACCAGATCATAGAAGACCTTGCCGGTGCAGAAGATGATACGATTGACGCGGGATGGATCCTCGAAAGTCATCGAATCCGGAAGGATCTCCTGGAAACAGGAACCCTCCAGAAAATCTTCTTCCTGCGACACCGCTTCGGGCCGAGTGAGAAGACTCTTGGGAGTCATCACGATCATCGGCTTGCGGAAGGTCCGCCGCTTCTGTCGGCGCAAGGCATGGAAATACTGAGCCGGCGTGGTGAAGTTCGCGACGATCATGTTCTTCTCCGCACAAAGTTGCAGGAAGCGTTCCAATCGCGCACTGGAATGCTCAGGACCCATGCCTTCATAGCCATGGGGGAGCAAAAGGACGATATCACTCGGTGTCTGCCATTTCGACTCGGCTGAGGAAATGAACTGGTCAATGATCACCTGCGCACCGTTGGAGAAATCACCAAATTGGGCTTCCCACATGGTGAGCATGTTAGGCGCCCCCAGCGAGTAGCCGTAATCGAAGCCAAGAACCGCGAACTCTGAAAGCAGCGAGTTGTAGACGCAGAACTTGGCTTGGCCTTCTCCCAGATTTTGGAGCGGAATGTAGCGCTCGCGCGATTCGGAGTCGTAGAATACCGCGTGCCTCTGGGAAAACGTGCCACGCCGGCAGTCCTGACCGGAAAGCCTGACTTGATTTCCCTCGAGAAGAAGAGCACCCCAAGCCAACGACTCTGCAAAAGCCCAGTCAATCGGCCCGCCCTTCTCCAAGGCTTCGATCCGTCTTGGAACAAAGCGCTTCGCCAAGGTCGGGTGAAGATGAAAGCCCTCTGGAACCGTCGTAAGCACCTTGCCGACCGTCTGAATCATCTCTTTTGAGACACCCGTCGGAACCGGCGCATGAGTATAGGTATCCTGAACAATCGCCGTCGATCCACTGAAGACGGTGCGGTCTCCCGCCGCTTCAATCTCAAGCATCCGCTTGTAACCCTCTTCCAGACGATCCCAGATCTTTTTGTCGAGCGCATCCGCTTCCTCGGAAGACATCACACCCTCGGCGACCAGTTTCTTTTTGTAGATCTGCCCGACCGTATCCCGACCCTGAAGCTGCCGATAAATGTGGGGCTGGGTGAATGCCGCCTGATCGGTCTCGTTGTGTCCCTGGCGGCGGTAACAGTACATGTCGATGACAATGTCCCTGCCAAACTTTTGCCGAAACTCGAGGGCGAACATTCCTGCCCAGTAGAGTTCCATCGGATCCTCACCATTCACGTGCATGATCGGCGCCTCGATCATCTTGGCGACATCCGTTGCATACGCAGATGACCGCGCATCGGCAGGCATCGTCGTGAATCCGATCTGATTGTTCACGATGATGTGAATGGTCCCCCCCGTTCGATACCCAGGGAGCTGTGAAAGGTTGAGCAACTCGGCAATCGAACCCTGACCCGCAAAGGCCGCATCACCATGCATCAGAATCGGCAACACGCGCTTGCGGTCGGTAGTCGCACCGTCGTCACCGATTTGGCGCTGACGAGCACGGGCTCTGCCTTCGACCACAGAATTCACTGCCTCCAAATGGCTTGGATTGGCCGCAAGATTCACCCGCACATCCCCATCCTCCAATTTACGGAACCCTTCGTAGCCGAGGTGATACTTCACATCGCCATCACCAGCAACGAGATCAGGGACGTAGTTTGGCGTGAACTCGAAGAGAATCGTCGGCAGGGATTTTGCGAGAAAGTTGGCCAGCACGTTGAGCCTGCCGCGATGGGACATTCCCATTTCAATTTCGAGAACGTTCTCGCGAGGACAGGCATTGAGGATCGAATTGAGCACCACCATGGCCCCCTCACCGCCCTCCAGAGAAAAGCGTTTCTCTCCCAGAAACTTCTTACCGATAAAGCTTTCGAAGGCCTCGGCCTCCAGCAACCAGGCGAGCGACTTGAGTTGGCGATTCGGCGGGTCAACCTCGCGCAGGGTATGGCGTTCGATGCGTTCACGAACCCAGTGGCGGACCGTCGTGTTGTGAATGTGCATGAACTCGAAGCCGATCTTCCCCGAGTAGGTCGCAGCCAGCGCCGCCACCATGTCCCGCAACTTCATTTTGGCCCCATCGCGGAAGAATGGGTTCGACGCCTCCCGATCGAGATCGGCTTCGGTAAATCCGAACTGTTTCAACGCGAGTCTCGGATTGTTCTCTGGCTCCCCGATCGGATTGATGTCGGCCTGCGTGTGACCAAGGGTCCGGTAGTTGTATACAAGACTCACCACCTTGCCATAAAAGGCCAAATCACCCCCTGCCGCTTGCGGAGTGTCAGACGCTTGCGGAGCTGCGCCAGCGCGGGCCTTCGGTTGGGCCGCCCCAAGCTCAAAGCCCTCAAAAAAGGCACTCCAATTGCCTTCAACGGATGAAGGGTCCTCACTCCATTGAGCGTATTTTTCCTCCAGAATGTCCGCGTTCAGGCGAGCGGAAACCGACGATTTCATGAGCGATAAATTCGAATATCACGACGAAGGAGCAGGAATTTCCCGCTTGGCCTCCGGCGCGCAGCGCTTAGGTAAGAGCAGCGCTGCGAGGCGTCAATCGCACAAGCACCCTTTTTGCCGGAAAACTACTCAATCCCATGATCGAAGTTCGAAACCTCACCAAGCGATTTCCACGCCACACCGCCGTCCGCGATCTTAGTTTCAGCGTCAGCAAGGGTGAGATTGTCGGCTTTCTCGGCCCCAATGGTGCCGGAAAGACCACCACCCTGAGGATGTTGACGGGCTACCTGCCTCCATCATCCGGAAGTGTCCAAATCGGGGAATTCGACGTGTTCCGTGATTCCCTCGGGGCTCGTCGCAAGATTGGCTACATGCCCGAAAACGTCCCGCTTTACGACGACATGCGGGTTCGCGAGTATCTCAAGTTTCGAGCACGCCTGAAAGGGCTCTCCAATCGTGACGCCCGCCGCCGTGTCAACGAAGTCATCGACACCTGCGGGCTGGAAAGTGTCCGCCGAAAAATGATCAAGGTCCTCTCCAAGGGATATCGCCAGCGGGTGGGACTGGCCGATGCACTGGTGCACTCTCCCGACCTTCTGATCCTCGACGAACCGACCAATGGCCTGGATCCCAATCAGATCCGCCAAATTCGGGAACTCATCACCAAACTTGGCGAGAATCACACCATCCTCCTTTCCACCCACATCCTCAGCGAAGTCGAGATGACCTGCAATCGGGTGATCATCATCGACAACGGCGAAATCAAGGCCGAAGACACGCCTGAGGCCCTCGTCAGCGGCATGCGTACCGCTGGCAAAGTCGTTGCCGAAATCACCGGCGACCCCGAGGTGATCAGTGGTGCCCTAACGCGACTGGATCACGTCAAACGCGTCACCCACGAGCCACTGACCGAAGGACGACACCAGTATGATATTCTTGTTGAATCAGGAACCGACGCCCGTGAGCGCATCCATGAGCTGGTTGCTCAGCACGGCTGGCCGATGCGCAGCCTGTACCGTCGCGATGCCACGCTGGAGGACGTCTTCGTCGAACTGACCCGCAGAGACTGATTCAGTCATCGAAGCGGAACTCCCGCTGACGTCGGCGCTTGAAACGAGTCCGCCCCCCGTTTGCACGCCTGAGTGGGTCGAATACCGAGTCCATGCCGCACTCCTTGACCTCCCAAATGATGGCAAGCAGTTCGCCGAGCCTTCCCTTCGGAAAGCCGCGTTCCTTGAACCAACTCAAATACTCGATGGGTAGATCGAAGATCGGATAGCCATGAGGCGGGTGCTCGATTCGGCCATACTTGCCGAATGGCATCCGTGTCCTTCCGATTTCCTCAAGGAGGTTACGAAAGTCCTCGCGGTCAATCTCGTTCATCCCCTTCAAGCCTGACGGAGTCGGGACCACGGGGCGAGAACCAATCAGCGACTGGCTGTAGCTTCGTCCGGAGTATTCCGTTTCAGTGCGGCCGCCGACTCGCCGGCGGCCCAATCGCGATAGGTGTTGTCCGCAATCACCTCCATCTGTCCGGCCATGTTGGCATGTCCTTCGCCACAGAGCTGGCCACAGACCACCGATGTCTCCAGCTTCTTGTTCGGAGTGAACCACATCGGAATCTCACGACCCGGAATCGCGTCCTGCTGGATCCGCATGGGAACGATTGCGTAGTTATGAATCACGTCATTCGAGCCAATGTTGAGAATCGATGGACGACCGACAGGAATCTTCAGCACCGAGGTAGTGAAATCGTCCAGCGCATTCGGATCATCCAGGTCGATACCGGGATCACTGTTCGAAGTCATCAAGCGAGGATCGACCCGGCCGAAAATCCCATCTTCTCCGGGATAATGATAAGTCCAACCAAACTGCCAACCGATCACGCGGACCCGCACCGGGTCCCGCTCCTGGACGGTCTCCCAGGTGTCCGTCCGGTCCTTCCACAGCGGAAAGGCGAAACCGAGAAGAAGGACGGCTTCAAGAATAACGATTCCAACCTCAAGGTGACTTGAAATGTGGTTCTTCACCCCGGTGTAGGAAGCCTTCGGACTCACCGACTGCCGGAAGCGGAAGAGACAGAAAAGGAAGAACAGGGTCCAACCGACGAACAATGCGATCATCAACCAGTGGACCACATCGATCAGGTGATCGACCTGTCCGCCGTGGGCAGAAAAGTTGTCAGGAATACCGAGGAATTTCGAGGGACTCAGAGAGTTCATGGATCTTGAAAAAGTAGAAGACGGAAATCGAATCAGGCATCACCCTCGTATTCGTCGCGCAGCTCAGGATCGAGACTTGCACCTTCGCGGCGGGCGAGACGGACCATGCAGAAAACAACTCCGGCCAGCATCGGGACGATCACCATGAGCATGAAAAAAATCGACCATCCGGCCGCGTTTCCATCGCCACGGAAATTGTTGGCACAGGTGGCACAAGCTAGTAGGGAATCAATCATGGCTCAGAGGAGAATGTTGCGGGCTTTCCGATAAAAATAGACCCCGTAAATCGGCATGCCGAAGGTTCCGATGGCGCCAATAACCCCCACGGTCGTAATCACCGCTGTCCGGTCCTCCGCGAAGCCAAACGCCCAAACGGCGAAAAACACGCAGAGCAAGGTGCAGACCGTGACAAAAACAATGTGGAAGGATCTCAGTGACATGACGAGTTAGCTTACAGCCCAATGAAGTTTAAGCAACCGGGCAGAATCACGCCACCGGTCTTGAAATTGTCGTAGTGAATCGGATCGCCCTTTGCGAGGAAGACCAGAGCCGCCAGGGCGATCGCCATGATCACACCAAGGACGAGGACTCCATACACCCACGGCTTCTCGTGATTGAGGTGCATGAAGAAATACATCACCAGCGCCACCTTGCAGGAAGCGATCAGGAGACCCAGAACCATGTCCCAGGTATCAAAACCGTGCCCCCCGATATCGAGTGCGGGAACCGTCGCCACCATCACCGTCACGATCGTGCCGACAAACAGGCAAAGACCGACGAAGAGGTAGAGCTTCTGTGACTTCTTGATTGCTTCAGGAGAATCAGCCATGGAATTATTGAATGGTTATGGTTGGAGGAAAAATATCGATCACATGAGGTAGAAGATCGGGAAGGCGAAGATCCAGACAAGGTCAACGAAGTGCCAGAAGAGGCCACCGACCTCGACCCGGTTGGCGAGCCATTCCGGATTGGAAAGATACATCGCACGTCCGCAGAACAGGTAGTAACCCAGCACGATCGCCCCACCAATCACGTGAAGTCCATGAAGACCCGTGATCGCGAAGTAAATCGCATAGTAGGTGTTCCATTTTGGCGTAAACTTGGAATCGAGCATCACATATTCCCGCGGGACGCTGATGTGGGGAAACTGCGGTAAGTCGGCATTAGCCATCCGCGCCTTGTAGTCAGGCCCCATGAACTGCTCCTTCAGCGACATGCTCACCTTCGGCGGGGCAAACTTCCCCTCCGTGATCTGCACGTCCGCCAAATCCGTCTGCATGTAGTAGGCAATTTCCTGCCAGCCCATGCGATAGCGGTCCTTGTGGGTAGGCTCACGTCCTTGCTCTGCAAGCACCACTTCAAGTTGGCCAAGAGACTTCTGATGCTTTTCCCAAAGATCGGCAACCACCGGATTCTCCTTGATCAACCAGCTGGCCTGGATCGCGGCTTGAGGGTCCTGCCCCTTCTCCTCAGCAATCATCACGAGATGCTGGAAATCGATACCATCGACGTAGTGAAACACCATCGGGCTGTCCAAATACTCACCTGAAACCACCGTGTCATCTCGGAGCGTCAAACTCGAAGCATCCGGAACAACCTTGCCGATGACATCGTGGCTTCTGAATCGAAGCGTCAATGGCTTGTCGATATTGAAGGTGACGTTACCCTGATAGGGAAGCTCGATATCGGCATAGGAGACCTCCTTACCATCGATCTTCAGGGTCACCTTGTTCAAGTCGACGTCGGAGGCCATGCTGGCTCGTTTGCCGGCCTTCCAACGAGTATAGGCCAGCTTCCGCTCCTCTGGTCCATATTCCAGACCCTTGGGAAAATCGGCGGCAAAAGCCCCTTCACCCAACCCATCGGTTTCGTCTACCTCAGCCCACTTCTGATCCCAAGCCTCCGTTAGGAACTCGGTTCTCCAGGCAGCGTTCTGATTGCGATTCGCGATCTGTACCTTACCGATGTCCTCCAGCAGTTCGACGCTGAGCTCGACTCCCTTGCTGAACTTCTTCTTCTCGTCGCTCTCACCAGCAGCATTGAAATCGAGATCCTCCGCCAAGGTGATCGTGGACCCGGCGGCAGCAGCCTCGGCAATGTAATCTTCAACCCACGGCTTGTAGGGACGGACGACATTGAAGGTCAACGAGGACGCCGCGATCTTGTAATGGTTTTCCTCAATCTTCTTTCCTTCAGGAGTCCTCAGGTAATCAGGCTCGGCATGCTCGTCGTGGCCGTGGCCTCCCTTCGTTTCATAGCCCAGGTGACCCTCCACAATCGAGTAGTCCGTGATCCGGACCGCCTGGTGATGGAACTTCACATAATATTCCACCCCTTTGAAGACCATGAAGATCGCAGCGCATGCAACCGTAATGCCCATGAAGATCTGGAAGCGGCGCCATTGCCGCATTTTAAGTGACGCCCACGCGAACACCACCGTCACCGAAGAAGCGATCAGGATGAAGGTGTTGATCAGCCCGGGAAGAACCGGCAGCGTGCGCTCCGGCCACGGGTAGTCGGCACCGATTCGAAGGAAAACGTAAGCTGAGAAGAAGCCACCAAAGAGCATGACTTCGGACGCAAGGAACAACCAAATGGCGATCTTCGAGTTGAAGAGTCCGGTATCCTTGCGCGGGGTGACAATGTAGGGAATTTCCATTTCCTGAAAAAATAAGGTCGGTGATCAGTGGGAAGCGGGTGTCCCTGGCTGGGTCTCGAGGTCGGGCTTGGGCTTTTTCGGAGCGATCCACTGAGGCAGGTAATCCTCGTCGCAATCCGGCCGGCTGTATTCATAGGGACCGCGGTAGGCCGCCACATCGAAGGTGAAGTTACCATGCCCTGGAGGCGTTGGCGTCGCCCACTCCAAAGTGGTGGCATTCCATGGATTGTCGCTCTCCACCTTTCGCCCGGCAATGGCGCTGATGACGAGATTGATCAGGAACGGAATCTGTGCCAGTGCCATCAACCATGCGCCGTAGGACATCAGGATGTTCAGATCGATATGCTCGGCGACCGTTGAACTGAAAACATTGGTGCTGTCCGGAGACTTGGCGAGGTAAGCATCTCCACCGTTATACCAGCGGCGATGGAAACCCGCCATACCCTGCGTGAGCATCGGGAAGAAGATCATGTTCATGCAGATCAGACTTGGCCAGAAGTGCAGGTGGCTGAGCTTGCTGCTCATGTAGCGTCCCGTGATTTTCGGGAACCAGTGATAGACGCCTGCAAAGAGACCGAACAGGATGCCCGGAGCCACCACGTAGTGGAAGTGACCGATCACATAGTAGGTGTCGTGGAGGTGGAGATCGACCAGATTGAACGCGAGGGGCAGACCGGTCAAACCACCGATACCGAACATGGGCAGGAAGGCGCAGGCCCAGATCATGGCCGGAGTGAAGCGGATCGAGCCACCCCACAGGGAAATGATCAACGAAGTCAGCAAGACCACGGACGGGATCGATATCAGCACCGTGGTGGTTTGGAAGAAAGTGGAAACCACCGGACCCATTCCCGTCAGATACATGTGGTGAGCCCAGACGATGAACGAAAGGAATCCGAGCACCAGAACGCTGTAAACCATGGCCTTGTAGCCCCAGAGCGGCTTTCTCGTATTGGCCGGAATGATCTCGGCAACACAGGCAATCGCCGGAAGGAGGAGCACATACACCTCGGGGTGGCCCAGGAACCAGAAGAGGTGCTGGAACAGCAATGGCG
Organism: Haloferula sp.; assembly: GCF_049672945.1. Lineage (NCBI taxonomy): Bacteria > Pseudomonadati > Verrucomicrobiota > Verrucomicrobiia > Verrucomicrobiales > Verrucomicrobiaceae > Haloferula > Haloferula sp. The sequence goes on from NZ_JBATWY010000092.1 coordinate 23,584, forward strand.
ATCCGCCACCTGAGAGCTCAAGCAAGCCCTCAGCCTTGGTGTAGAGCCCGGAAGGCATGAAGAATGAAGATCCCGCAACCCGATCCAGAAGCTGCATGATGCCGGCGGCCTCAAGCGGAGGGAATGCAAGAAGGAGGAGGAAACCCGTCACAAGCATCGCCCACACAAAGAACGGCAGACGCATCCAGGTCATTCCGCGTGCACGGAGGTTGATGATCGTCGTGATGAAATTCACCGAACCCAGCAGGGACGAAGTGATGAGAAGCACCAAGCCGATGAGCCACTGTGTTTGTCCCGCCAACCACTGATTGACGATCTGAGCATCTGCCACACCGGCGAGCGGCGAGTAGTTGGTCCAGCCCGACTTGGCCGCACCGGACTCCATGAAGAAGGATCCGCACATGATCAACCCGCCGGCGAGGTAGAGCCAGTAGCTCATCATGTTGAGCTTCGGAAACGCCATGTCGGGCGCTCCGATCTGAAGCGGAGTGACGTAATTGCCAAAGGCGCCGAAACCAAGCGGCACCACGCCGAGGAACACCATGATCGTCCCGTGCATGGCACCGAACATATTATAGGTTTCACCCGTCACCTTCCCGTCCTGAAGCCAGCGAGCCTGCCAGTTTTCACTGAAGAAGATGCGCATCCACTCCGGAAGAGGTTCGTGCGGATAGGCGATACTCCAGCGCATCACCATCATCAGGAAGAACCCGAAGAGGAGGAAGGCACCGGCAGTGATGCCGTATTGAATACCAATCGTTTTGTGATCGGTCGAAAAAACGTATTTCTGGAGGAAGCCGGGATCGTGATGATCGTGTTCCTCGTGGTGGTCGGCAGTGGCTGCGTGGGCGCTCATGCTAGAAAGGTAATGATTCGCGTTTTACTCTGACGGGGATTCCGCAGGTTCAAGTGAAACTGGATCCACCATCGCGGTTGGATCGAGTGGCTCGCCCGGAAGTGCTTTCAGGTGTTCGGCCGTCAACTCTTCAGCGGTCACCGGAGTTCCAGGATTCGCTCGGGCTTCAGAAATCTTCATGGCCTCAGCCGCCATTTCGGTCGTGACCACATCACCGGCGGAGTTACCGAAGGAATTACGAACGTAGGTCATCACCGCGCCCAGATCGGTCGGGCTCATGCCGATCCCTTGAGCAGGCATCACGCCCCAGACCTTGCCGGTACTGGTTGGACCGCTCATGCCATTGATGACGATCATGGCAAAAAGCTCCGTGTCCCCCAGGACCCACTCGGAGCCAGCCAGAGGCGGGAAGGCACCCCCACCCTTGCCGTCGGGAGCGTGGCAACCAATGCACTTGCCGTAGATCTTCTCGCCCTTGGACATGTAGGCTTTCAGAGCCGGCACCGGAGGCAGCGCCCCACCGTCATCGGTATCCAGCGTTTGACGGACATAGCCCGGGCGCACGGTTTCATCGTAGTCAAACATGCTGCCGGCCTTGCCGAGCGCACCACCCGCGACGAGTGCCACAACCGCGCAGGCACCAAAGATCCAGAGCGACATCGGCTCTTTCCCTCCTTCGTCCACGTGCTTCTCACGCACAACGGCGGCGGCTTCACGCAGCATCTGCTCGTGGGACGTCGTCACATTCAATGACTCGTCGAGATCAGGCTTGTTGGAATCTTGCATCGAATTATCGGAATCGCGGAAAGGTTTCAGCCCTCACTGTCGCCACCCTTCTGATCGGCGGGCGAATAGTCCATGGAGGCAGGAACGGGATCGTCGTGCTTGAGAGACATCAAATAGCTGACCAGTGCGCGGGCCTTTTCGCCTGGAACAATCTCAAATCCGGGCTTGGTCGCCACTTCGATCGCGTTGTCTGATCGTTCGCCCATGATCTCACGTTCCTCAAATAGAAATGTAAATGGAGGGCAACTTGACCAATCACGTAGTTCGGGATTGAGACGAGGATCGTAGAGGTGGAGGTAAAGCCAATCGCGGGCCTGACCGTCGATCTCTCCAGCGCTGGCGTCAGGACCGGCAGCGGCGCGAATTCGTGCAGGAATCCGACGGCCAACGTTCATAAGGTCGGGTCCCAGCCGGGTCACGCCTATTGGAGCGAAATCAAGTCCCGAGTAATCGAAGGCGTTCGATTCGCGACGGGTGTCCTTACCGGTATCGGCATCGAGTTTCAGCCCCCCCCAATCCGGACGACCCAAGTCATTGCCTGCATCGGTGTTGCGAACGACCTGAGTGTGGCACTGGTAGCAACCGTTTTCCGCATAGACCTCGTAGCCATTGGTCAGCCGTCCAGAGCGCTTCGGAAAATAGATCCCCGTCTGCTCATCAATTCCCTCCTGAAAGGAAACCGGCGAAGGATCGCGCATCTTGAAAAACGGCACGACCACCACGGCCAGCCAGGCGATGCCGAAGCTGAAGGTGAGACCAAAGGCAAATTGTCGGAAGTTCATCGGGTAGGGAAAGTCAGGTCAATGGGCGGTCGCGGGACCGACGTTGTCGATATCACCCTCAGGCCCGTGCGGGCTTTCGTGGTGAGGCTCTACCAGAAGCGTCGGATGCGAACTCCGGCGGCCAAGTCGAAGCCACATCAGCGTCAGGTGAATAAAGAAGAAGAAGTTCGAAAGCAGCAGAATGATCCATGCCATGGTGGTGAACACCGCGTAGGGGAAAGCACGCCCGGCAGCATCCTCCCATGGCTGGGCGAAGTTCTCCTGACCAACGCCCTGCATCAGGCCACCGAAAAGAGCGATCAAGACAATCCCCCCCACCCCGTAGACGGAGAGGAAAAAGTGCATCTTGATCAAGCGGCGAGAAAGCCATTCACGCCGGGTGATTCGTGGGACAATGAAGTAGATCGCTCCAAAGGCGATGAAACTGAAGAATCCGTAGAGAGCCAGCAGATCGAATCCGTAGCCCGAGATGGTGAACTGAGTGATCTTCATGACACCCGGTGCATTCAAAAGAACAGCCGCGGCACCCAGGATCAGAAGACTGATCACGCCGGTAACGGTGAAACGAAGCGTTGGACTCTTTGCTACCATGTCGCCGGATGCAGCCGCAGTTTTGACCAAATTGATCCCGGAAATCGCCGCAGGGACACCGAAGAGGATCGTCGCAAAGGCACCGAGGTAAGGCAGGAAGTTGGGGATGGGTGCTCCCGTCAGCTTCTGAAGGCCGGCCCAAGGCACAATGATCGCCAGAGTCCAAAAACCAGTGAGTGACAGCGAGTAGTTGTAGACCGGACGTCCCGTGACCTTGGGGATCAGGTAATACGCCATGCCAATCCCAATCGGCACGAAGAACATCAACAGCAGGGCCGAGTGGAACCAAGCGCTGACGCCCGCAGCGCCAAGCGGACTGCCATCAAAGCCAAACACCAGGATATTGGCCGAGGCGAAAATCCATGGAAACCAGATCATGGCAGCGAGGAGGTACCACTGTGAGATGTAGGTGTGTCCGACGGGGCGGACCTTGAACTGGACCATCGACCAGATCGTGATCGCTACGTAGCAGAGCAGCATCGGAATCCATGTGAATGATGGCATTTCCATGAAGGGAACTCCGGTGCCACCCCCTGCAAGAATACCGATGACCCCGAGCGAGACCACCAGATTCCAGACGTGACCGGCGACCAGAATCGTCCCTGCGGCGCGGCACTCCTGACGGGAAAGCCGTGCCATCAGCCAGATGATCATGCCAAACGCGGCCTGGCATCCCCATCCATAAACCAAGGCACTTTGGTGGGCGACAAAAACGCGCCCGTAGGTCAACCATGAATAGCTGGCGAGAAATTCAGGGCTGTGCACCTTGGCTGAGGAAATAATCCCCAGGAGGATTGCGACTGCCAGCCAGGCGGCACCGCTGGTGAAGAAGAACATCACCGGGTGGCGAAGCGAACGGTCGATTGACGCACGCAAGGTGTCGTCATGTTCGAGATATTTTTCAGAGTCGCTGGACATTGCGGAAATCGTTTACTTCACAGGAATGATGTCGGCCTCGGTAAGCATGGGCTTGCC
>NZ_JBATWY010000093.1:0-13085 GCF_049672945.1 Haloferula sp.
CTACCCGTCGTCGCCTTGGTGAGCCGTTACCTCACCAACAAGCTGATAGGACGCGAGCCAATCTCATAGCGGCAGCCGAAGCCACCTTTACCCTTGCGGGACCATGGGGTATTAATCCGCCTTTCGGTGGGCTATTCCCCTCTATGAGGCATGTTACTCACGTGTTACTCACCCGTGCGCCACTAAGAATACAATTAGCAAGCTATTCATATTCTCCGTGCGACTTGCATGTCTTAAACACGCCGCCAGCGTTCGTTCTGAGCCAGAATCAAACTCTCCGTAAAAAACGTATGTCCATGGAATTGCTCCCATGAACCAAAATTGACCTCGGAAAAGATCTTCACCCCCATCCGAAAACAGGGGCTTCCTTCTCTTCCAACCACATATCGGATCCATTCAAAGTCCCGACATGCAGCACACAATTTAGTCTTTCCTCTCCACTCGAAAAACTCCCACGAGACTTGGCACCAGCGGTGCTTCCCCTCCGTAGCCTTCGAGCCATGCTGTAAAAGATCTCTCATCGAGGGGACTAAAAAGCCGATCAGATTGCCAGGGTGGCCCGCAAGCCCGGTCCCAACTTCCGATCGACTCTCGTCTCTCGTGCCGTCCCGTGGGGTGCGGCGGGGGGAAACTACATTTCCTTCCCACACCGTCAATACCTTTCGGGACGTTTTTGTGAGAAAACCGCTCGTCGCTCCCAGACCCCTGAAAACCAGTGGTCCGACTGCCAGCCGCGACAGGATTCGGGCTCTGAAAAGCTTAGGCTTCCAAAATCAATTCGCAGAATTGGTCGGAGGTTTTTCCAGTCTCCCTCCTTCCCAGTGGTGGATCGCTTGCCATATCGCCCCAGACGAATCGAAACCACGAGGATGGAGGCCCGAGCAAAGGTCACCTCGCATGCCCTTCAAGACAAGCGCTGTCGGCCATCCGATTGCGGAGGACCGCGCGACTACTTCTCGCCTGAATCCATCCCCTCAAGCGGAATCCCCATGCGGCCCGCACGTTCCGCCCAAAGCTTGCGGGCAAGCACCTGAAGGTCCGCCACCTTGTCCTGCTCATCGACGATCTCCACCCCGACGATCGTTTCGAGCACGTCTTCCAGCGTCACCAGCCCGACCGAGGTCCCGTATTCATCGTGAACCAGGAGCACGTGGGCACCTTCATCCAGGAATCTGCGGAAAAGACGGTCGACCCCGATCTGCTGGGGCACGGCTTCCAATGGCCGACTCACGCTTTCGAGACTCGCGGTGCCGTCCTTGAGGCAGGCTTGCAAACCATCTGATTTCAGCACGAAACCGTGCACATCATCACGATTCGAGCCGTAGACCGGGATGCGCGAGAAGGGCTTGCCATCGATCTCCTTGGCGAAATCCTGCAGGCTCATGGACTGCGGCAGCATGTAAATCACCGGTCGCGGCGTCATGATGTCGGACACCCTCACTTCACCGAGCTGAAGGATGTTTCGAACGATCGCCCCCTCCTCCGACTTGAGCACACCTTCTTGCTCGCCCAAGTGCGCCACCGCCAACAGCTCTTCGCGGTGCATGGGTTTCTCGTTGGCTTTCCCAAATGTGATGAGCCGGGTCACCTGGCGGCAGAGCCAGACCAGCGGGTAGAGCACGAGCTGCAATTTGGGCAGAACCCACGCGGTGCCGGGAGCGAAGAAGCTGGAATAACGCGCACCAAGGGTCTTGGGGATGATCTCGGTGAAAATCAGGATCGCAAAGGTGAGGACGCCGGCAAACACCGCCTCCGTGCCATTGCCATAGATCTTCGCATATTGGGCACCGGCACCCGCCGCACCCATGGTGTGGGCGACGGTGTTGAGCGTGAGGATCGCGGAAAGTGGACGATCGATGTCCGATTTCAGCTTTTCCATGGCGATCGCCCACTTGGCTCCTTTCTGTTTCGCCGTCTGCACGGTGGTCGGCGTGATGGTCAGCAGTGTCGCTTCGAGCAGGGAGCAAAGGAACGAGAATCCCAATGCAATCAGGACGTAGGTAATCAGTAGTGCCATGTTCTTGAGCAGAAGACTCTCTGCTAGCGACCATGCAGGTCAATGAGACAGTTCCGGTTGGTTTTCCAATCGACAGTCTGCATGCTGAAGCCGTGTTCCTCCGTCTCCTGCGCCGAACCGCCCGATACCGTGCCCGCGCCGTGCTGGTCTTCCTGTTGGCGGTCATCGGCACGGCGCTGGTGCTGGTCCTCCCCGCGATCGCCAAGCAATTCACCGATGTGGTGATCGGGGAAGGCCGACGCGACCTCGTGATCCCCACGGCACTTATCGGACTCGGAGCGATCGTGCTGCGTCAGGTCTTCCTGTCCCTGCGCTCGCTCGCCGCACAATCCCTCGAAGCACAACTCGTCCACGATCTGCGCGTCGAGCTCTACGACAAGCTCCAGCGACTACCGGTTCGTTGGTTCGACAAGAATGCCTCGGGCGAAGTGATGAGTCGCGTCGCCGACGATGTGCCGGCAATGGATCGCGTGATCGTTGAAGGGCTCGATACGGCGCTGGCTGCCATTCTTCAGTTCACCCTGATTCTTGCCGCGCTCTTCTGGCAGGATTGGAAGCTCGCCCTGGTGACCATCGCACCCCTTCCGATCATCGCTCTCATCACCTACTACTACTCTCGTTTTTCGGAGCCGCGCTGGCGGGAATCGAGCGAGGCCTCGGCCGCCCTCCACTCACAATTGCACGATTCGCTTTCCGGAATCCGGCAGATCAAAGTTTATACCGATGAACCCGAAGCCCTGAACCGCTTCGAAGATGCCAGCCACGTCTCGCGCCGCAAATACATGCGTGTCATGAAAGGCCAGGCGATCATATGGCCCGGCATTTCGATGCTCGCGGAGTGCGGCATCATCGCGATGGTCGCGTTTGGCGCCTGGCGAGTGCTCAACGGAGAAATCACGGAAGGCGTCCTCTTTTATTTCCTCTTCGCTTGGGGATTCATTTTCGATCCCATTTCCAAGATCAATCCCCTCACCCAGGTCTTCAATCGGGGTCTGGTTTCTGCCATGCGGGTCTTTGAGATTCTGGATCGACCCGAAGAGAGCAATCTGGTTGAAGGACTGAAACTTGAATCCGTTCGCGGTCAGATCGAATTTGAGAAGGTATCGTTCTCCTACGACGACGAAACTCCCGCCATCGAAGGGATTTCCTTTGCCGCCGCTCCTGGTCAGACCATCGCGCTGGTGGGGCCAACCGGTGCCGGCAAGTCGACACTTCTCCACCTGCTCGCCCGCTTCTACGAGCCAAGCAAAGGATGCATCACCCTGGATGGCGAACCTCTGAAGAATCTATCCAAGGAATGGCTGCGCGACCACACGGGCTACGTCACTCAGGACAGCTTCCTTTTCAACACCACGCTGCGCGAGAACCTCCTGCTCGCCAGGCAGAACGCCAGCGACAAGGAATTGTGGAACGCCCTGGAGTCCGCCAACGCCGCAGACTTCGTTCGCCAACTCCCAGAAGGCCTCGATACACTTGCAGGAGAACGCGGCATTCGTTTCTCCGGCGGCGAAAAGCAACGCCTATCGATTGCGCGCGCACTCCTGAAGAATCCACCGATTCTGCTTCTCGACGAAGCAACCTCGGCACTCGACAACGAAACCGAACGCCTCGTGCAGAATGCCCTCGAACACCTGCGCGCTGATCGGACCTCCTTCGTCATCGCCCATCGGCTCTCCACCGTCCGCTCGGCCGACCTGATCTGCGTGCTCGAAGGCGGACGATTGGTCGAAAGCGGCTCGCATGACGAACTCGTTGCAAAAGGCGGGCTTTACGCGCGGCTGAGTAAAGCGACGATGCGCTAGCGAGGCTTGGAAGCGCTGACTTTTCGCGATCAGGCCTTTCAAGAATCTCAGACTGAGGCAGCAAGGAAAAACGCTGCAAATGAGCCACCGGAAATTACCTTCCTTGCGAATGCAGGAATCAAGACTCCTCACAGCATTATCCGTGACAAGACATCAGCCTTCACGCCACGCTCTCTCCCTCACCACTTCAATTGCTCCCTACCCAACCCATGCAGACCGTTGTCCAAGTCCCAGATTCCAGTGAACCCAGCACGATTCGCGAAGTCGTAAGCGCCCTTAAGAAAGAAAAGCTCGAAGCCAAGCATGAAGCGAAGAACTGGGGCGACTGGATTCACCTCGAAGGCTGCACCACGGTCATCAGCATCGAATCAATGCGCGGACTAACGAGCACCGCGACCATTGAACACGGCGAAGACGAAAGAAATGACCCGACTCTCGCCATTCTTGCCGCCTTCCACAAACTTGGTTGGATCGGTATCGATGAAGATGGCGAATATCCGCTGGGCTGACGACCCGCCCGTCAGGACCGTGCCCAAGAGTCGACCCAACAAGCGAACCGTGTCGTAGGCACTTTCCTTCGGAACACCGATCTTCGCAGACTCACTCCTTACGGGCCGCCATCAAGCTGCTTCAATTCTGCTGACGGCCCGGTCGAGCAAAGTCCCGAGAATCTCCGTGCGGTCAAATCTCAGCGCAAAGTTGCGTGCGTCGGCCGAAAGCCGCGCCCGATCGTCCTCGCTCATGTCGGCCACCTGATCGAGACAGGCCCTCAAGCCTTCCACATCACCGGCGACATGTTCGAGGCAATGGCCTCCACTGGCCTCCGGAATACCGCCGGTGCGTGTCGTGATCACCGGACCAAGACCACCAGCAAGCATTTTCTCGGCGACTGCGATCCCGAAAGTCTCGACGAATTCGGTTTTCGGTTTGCTCGGTAGGCACCAAGCGTAGCACCCGTGCATCAAAGCGCCCTTCTCAGAATCACTGACGTTATCAAGGACGATCACATCACCGAACTCGGCGGCCATTTTCTTGATCTTATCTTTGGACGGACCATTACCACAAATGATGAGCTTCTTCTTCCCACGCAGTTTGCAGTCTTTCCAGGCAGCGATCAGATCATCGACGCCCTTGGCCGGTGCAATGCGTGAAAGGAACATGACGTAACCATCGCGCTCCAATCCACGGTCTTCCAGAATCGATTCAACGAGCTCCGGTTGGTCCTCGATTTCAACGTAGGATTGAGTATCAATCGCCGGATAGCTGATGCCCACACGGCTCTCGAGCTGACCGGTAAAGGAGGTTCCCAGATGCTCGTCCACCTGCCGACCCGCATCGATGATCAGATCCTTCGTGAAACGACTAACCGCGACCGGATGGTCGTGTTCGAGATAGTTGGAGAGGACGATCTGCGCAGCACCGATGCGTCCTTGCGCCAGGGCATTCCCAACCACGTTGGTAATGTCGGATCCCACCGCCTCACCCACAGTGAAAACGGATGAACCCGTGCCCGCCATGCGGAAACTGTTCACTGCCTGCATCACCATCAACCCATGGGGCACGAGGTAGAGATCCATCAACATCGTCCGCCCTGGAAGCTTGTTCATCAGATCGACGAGATGACCACCGATCCCAAGTGCGAGACGTCCGTCCAGCACCTTGTAGTCGCCCATCGGTTGGGGCCGATCAATCGTGATGCCAGCCGAGTAGGGACTGATCGTATCAAGCGGCTTCAGTGGCAGGGAACTCGCCTTCAAGGTATCCAGCGGATAGCTGACAATATGCACGTTCTCCATGCCCATCGCCACAGCAGCCTCCGCCAGGTTTCTCGCCTCAGTCGAGTGCCCACAAATAATCGGGTCGGCACGAACGAGAAATACGGCATTCTGGACGGCTGCTTCCTGGCTGATAAATGGCATCGATCTTTAGATTTGGTTAAACATCAACTAGCTGCAGTTACCATGCCATCACGGTGAAAAGCTAGGTGGCCGTTCCGTCACGCCAAACTCCGAAGCCTCACTTCCCATCGTCAGCACAAGCGTGCCTCCCGTTAGAAATTCCTCCATTTTAAGCCAGCTCCGGCGGATTGGGACCCCATTCAGAATGGCCTCCCGAACGAACACATTCTCCCTCGAATTTTCTTCCGCCACGACGGTGAAATCCCCGCCCGGGAGATGAAAAGTCGCCCGCTCGAACAGCGGACTGCCAATCAGCATCACTGGCTGGCCGCACACTGGAAACAAGCCACAGGCATTCCAGACATACCAGGATGAGAGCCCTCCGGAATCATCATTTCCCGGCAAACCACCCGGTCCCGTGGCGAACTGACAGTCCATCACGCGCCGCACCACTCGGGCCGTTCGATCATGACGCCCGGCGTAAAGATAGGCATAGGGCGACTCCATGTCGGGCTCGTTGTTGAGTCCCTCGAAGCGATGAACCCGCTCACCATGACTCGCCTCCGAGAAGCCGAAGAACTTGTCGAGGAGGCTGACGAACTGCCGATCTCCACCCGCCAGTTCGATCCGCTCTTCCATGTCGTGCATGAAACGGAACGAGTAGTTCCAGTTCTCACCCTCGTAGTAGGTCGAGTCCTCTCTGAGCAATCCCGTCTTCGGATCGAAGGCGTTTCGCCAGTGTTCGATCATCGACGAAGATTTATCGTGGATCAACTGGTGCCCGACGCTCCGCGCCATCCGCGCCATGCAGAAATGCGCGTAGGAAATGTCCAAGGTATGCGACAGCGGATCGACTTCATGCCGCCGCGCATACTCCCCGAATCGACTCTTTCGTCCCTTGCCGCCCTGGCTCGTTTTCCAGAGCAACGACAGCACCCGATCCCAATCCGCCTCGATCCCCCGCACCCGGGCATCCTCGAGAATCGCATGGCACAATCCCGTTGCCTGTTTGGAGAAACGATCCGGCACATTGTCCATCAGGTAGCTGATCGGAAAGCCGCCTTCGCGCTCCGCCACTTCGCAGAGAAATTCGACGAATGCCGCCGCGCGCTCCGGCCACAGGCTCATCATCAAGGGAAGCTGCGTTTTGTAGAGATCCCACAGCGTCGAAAGGTCGAAGAAGAACGGCCCCGACTTCCCGGTGAAAGGGTTCTCATTGGAGAAATCCGCTGGCTTCAGGCAAGAGTGATAGAGCGCCGTCGTGAAGATCTCCTGCTGCTCGGGCGTGCCTCCTTCCACCTCGACCTTTGAAAGCACTTCTTCCCAAGTCTTCGCCCCATCCGTTACGCAAGCATCCCAATCCAGTGACAGCCCCGCCTTCGCTCGCGCCCCCTGCTGAAGTGAAAATCCAAAGCAGAGCTCCATGGTCGAAGCCTCACCACCGCGAAATCCAAAACCGAAATCCGGCCGATATTTCTGCTTTTCCAGCGTGAGTTCGTACTCCTGACCATCGAGGACGTCATCGTCTTCCCACAACCAAGCGGTGCCTCCTTCACAAGTGCAACAGAAGTGCAGCGGGATGCCCTCCATCACCACCTCACCTGCCACAGAGCCATCCTCCTCGATCCAAACTTTCGACCACTGAGGATAGTTCCCCATCTCATCAATCAGCAGGCCTCCTGCCGAAACATCGACCGCCACCTGCGACTCGGTCCCTTCCGGAAAATGATAGCGATGCCGAACTCCACGGCTCGCAGCCACGACCTCGAATCCAATCCCCGTTTCCTCAAACTTCCCGGCGTAGTAGCCCGGCCAAGCCTTCTCATCGACAAGCGCGCAACGCTGCAAGCGCTCCACCAGACCGCCGTCACCCAATGGCGTCGTCAGCAGGTAATTGTAGTACATCCTGATCCGACCCGTGCCGCTTTGCTGAAAGTGAGCAATTCCCAGCGCCTCATGCTTCCCGAAAAGCACCGGCGGCGAGTCCCCGCTCAGCGAAACGGCATAGCGCCCGTAGCCCGTCACGTAAGCGCCCGAATAGGCACAGGCCGAGACCATTCCAAAGGGCAGCGTTGCCCCCGGATGCGTGTTTCCGATCGGCGGCTTGGCACACCACCAGGTCGCGGCAATACCCTCGGGCTTCGGAAGATCGGCCTCAGCGTAACCGAGAAACGGGTCGACCCGCGCTAGGAAAGGCAGATCGTCAGGGCGTTGAGTCATTCATCATCAGAGGCTTTCACTCCAACAAGCAGCTCCCGGACCAATCGATCAACCTAGCAGACGGACCGCTGACTTTAGTCGGCGCTTCATCCAAAACGCGCCGGCTGAAGCCAGCGGTCCAGCTCTCCAATCACTTGAGCGTCTTCAACATCTCGATAAACTCCGCCCGTTGCTCCTGCGGATCTTCGGCGAGAGTCGGCTTGGCGATCTCGATCACTCGGTCCCAACTCACCTCGTCTACCTCGTCCATCTTCCGCAATTTCATTCCGAAGAGCGCCGCGGCCGAGGCCATGCGGAAATCATTGCCCGCCTCTTCCCAAGCCAGCGCGTCCCCCTTCACCGGGGTCTCGATCAACTGGCTCTTCTCGCCTTCCGGATGCTTGTAGCGCAGCTTCAAGGTGAACCAGTCATCGCTCTCGACCAGCTCCTTGCGACCTTCCGGACGCTGATAGCGAAGCTCATCGACCTCACCGACACCCGGCGCATCCACTCCGACAGGCACAATCTCATAAAATGCCGTCACCGTATGCCCGGCACCGATGTCGCCAGCATCGACCTTGTCATTGTTGAAATCCTGATTCCGCAGCACACGGTTGGCGTAGCCGATCAAACGATAGGCCTTCACCTTGCCCGGATTGAACTCAACCTGGATCTTCACATCCTTGGCAATCGTCACCAGCGTGCCACTCAACTTGTCGAGAAATACCCGTTTCGCCTCACGATCGCCATCGACGTAGAAATAGTTGCCGTTTCCATCGTTGGTCACCGCTTCCATCATCGCATCGTTCAGGTTGCCCGAGCCGAAGCCAAGCACGCTCAAGCTCACACCCTTCGCCGCCCGCTCCTTCACCAGCGCCACCAGCTCGCCCTGACCGGTCGTGCCGACGTTGAAATCCCCATCGCTCGCCAGGATCACGCGATTCACCCCTTCGGCCTGCATGTTCTCAAGAGCCATCTGATAGGCGCGCTTGAGACCGGCACCGCCATTCGTCGATCCACCGGCTTCCAGTTTCGCCAAAGCCGCCGTCGCCTTCGACTTGCCCTCTTGATCGAGTCGGGTTGGTGGTAAGACCACGCCTTCCGTTCCGGCATAGACCACCATCCCGACCCGATCACGCTCATCGAGTTCATCGATCAGAAGCTTCATCGCCCGCTTGAGCATCGGCAGCTTGTCCGGGCTCTGCATCGAGCCAGAAACATCGATCAGGAACACCAGATTCGAGGCCGGACGCGCGTTGTTCGCCACTTCCCGACCCTTGATCGACACCCGGGCCAGCAGGTGATCCGTCTTCCACGGACAAGTCGCCAACACCGACTGCACCCGGAACGGACTATCGCCTTCCGGCTCAGGGTAGTTGTAATCGAAGTAATTGATGCACTCCTCAATCCGCACCGCATCCGGCTGGATGCTGCGACCCTCGCGGATCATCCGACGCAAGTTCGTGTAAGACGCCGTATCGACGTCGATCGAAAAGGTCGACATGGCATCGTCCCATGGCGACTTCCAAGGTTGGTCGACGAGCGGGCCGTAGTTGTCGCGGCCAGCATCAGGTCGCACAACGATCCTCCCCCGAGGTTCAGGCAGAAGCGCAGTTCTGTCCAATTTCCGCTTCGCAAGGGAGGCATCACTCCCACCGCCAACCTGTGGCTTAACTGCAGCATCCGACCCGAAAAACGAATTTCCGCCACCTCCGCCGCCACCATCTCCGCTAGCCCATCCATCACCAAAATCATCCTCAGTTCCAAATGCAGCGAACGGTGTCGAGGGGCTGCCAGCGGGAACTGGAATCTCAGCGGGAGCTGAGGTGTTTGCCGCAATTACTCTGGCTGAGCTCGCACTGGGCGCACCCGGCAGACGGATCGGCGATGGAGTTCCTTCGATCAAAGCCTCGGGCAAGACTTTGGTTCCACGCGCCGCTGCCTCTCTTTCGGCCACGTCCATCAGGCTTACCTTTCCCTCTTCTACAGGAGACAAAGCCATTTCGTCACTACTCGCCGCTGCCGAAAATGGTCTCGCTTTCTCCTCGATCGTCATTGCCTGAATCTCAGACCCCTCATTCACGGCCAAACCCGTCTTCTTCGCCTTCTTAACTGAAAAGTTGGTCTGCATGGTGAGAACCCCCGCCGCCGTCAACGCCACTAACGCAGCGATCGACAGCGGCATCGCCCGCTTCCACTTCGACGACTCTTTCTTAGGCTCACCATCCAGCGCGGCATCAATGCCCGCCAGCAAGGCCTCGTCGGCTTCACGCTTCCTCGCCTGCTCCTTCAGCAAAGCGTCCATCAATTGATCTTCCGGTTTCATCTCTCTAAAATTGGTTCGTTGTTAGTTTGAGCGCGAAAGGCATAAACGCAGCGCTTCCCGCGCCCGCTCCAGTCGCTTCCTCAAGGCAGGTGCCTTGGTTTCCAAAATCTCTGCCGCCTCATCCGAAGTACGGCCTTCATCGTAAATCACCCTTACCACCTCCGCCATCGGCTCCGGCAGCTTGCTGCGGCACTCGGCAAGACGGGCAAAAAGATCCGCATCCTCCGAGGAGACCTCAAATGGTTGCTCCAAGCGGGAAAGCGTCTCTTCATCCAGCGCCACCTCCCGTTTGTATTTCCGGCAATGCTCACGCCACTTGTTGCGGACGATCCCCCGCATCCAGGTGCCGAAGTCGCGACTGACATCGAATTTCTCCAAACTCTGCCACGCCGCGACGCAGGAATCCTGCACCAGGTCGCGGGCGGCGGCTTCGGACTTCACCAGCGCGGTGGCATAAGCCACCAAACCCAGATGATGTCCACGGATCAGATCGGTGAATCGGTTTCGGTCCATGACGGGAAACTCAATGACGGTGGCAGCTTGCATGACTCTTCACCCTCCATTGATCCGAGCCGACCAAATTGTGACAGGTTTCTGCAAGAACCGCAGATCGAAATGCCTTTCATGGAGCGCCGGTTTTCAACCGGCACGAATCAACCAAGCCACAGGTCCCCCATTGCCGGTTGCAAACCGGCGCTCCCGGCAATCTCAATCCTTCTTCTCTTCCTTCCAACCGGAAATGAAGAGAATCACGGCTGCCACGCAGATGCAGGAATCCGCCACGTTGAAGGACGGCCAGCGGTAGTTGATGAACGGAATCGTGAAGTCGAGAAAATCGACCACATAGCCCGCCTTGAACTTTTCCCAGACACTGGCGCCCTGCAACTCCTCGAGACGCCACCCCTGCACCAGACGATCGGTCAGGTTTCCAATGATCCCGCAAAGCAGCAGCGACACCGCGAGCAGGCCCAGCTTACCAATGAAAAAGTTCTTCCTGAGCCCCAGTCCGATCAGCACGAAAGCCGTCAGCGAGATGAATGGAAACACCAGCGGCGCCCACTCGGTGCCATTCCCCATGCCGAAGGCCACGCCCTGGTTGTGAACACGCACCAGATTGAAATAGTCGGGGATCACCTCGATGATCTTCTGATCACGCGGTGCATCGATCCAGGGCGGCACAAAGCGGTCCACCACCCAGAACTTCGTCACCTGGTCCAAAATGTAGAGCGGCAGGGTCAGCCCCAGCAACCACGGCACAATTGATCCTTTTTTCATCTGACCGGTCGCAGACCGCACCTCCGTTTTGACATGGAAAAATTGAGCATTGGAAATTGCCGCCGCCTCATTCTTCAAGCACGCGACACCGTTTGAAGCACTTCTTCACAGCGACCACAAAGCTCATTCGAACCAGGCGGCTCATACCTGCGGCAGCGCGGACACATCGGATGATCCGATTTCGTCACCGCCACTTTGAACTTCGATCCAGCCGAAACATCGAAATCCGAAACGATGAAAAACTCGCAGGCAAACTCGCGGTCACTGAGCAGCGAATAGACGGGCTCACCTTCCTTCACCACCAGCTTCACCGCCGCCTCGTTGTTCTTCTTGAACGCCTTGGCCTGCACTTGTTCTTCGATCGCGGTCTGCACGTCGTGACGGATTTCCAGCAAGCGACCGACCTTCTTCGTGGCGTCGCCCGCAGCGAAACTCGGATCCGGCTCGGGAAAGTCCTGCTCATGCACGCTACCTTCGGTGAAGGGTGCGAACTCCCAGGCTTCATCAGCGGTAAAGGCAAGAATCGGTGCAAGCAGGCGGCTCAGGCTACTGAAGACATCGTACATCGCCGTCTGGCTGGCACGACGGCGAACCGAGTTCTTCGCATCGCAGTACATCCGATCCTTGGTGGCATCGATGTAGACCGCAGAGAGTTCGGTCGCGCAGAACTGGTTCAACTCATTGAAGACCTTGCGGAACTCATAGCGTTCGTAGGCCTTGCGGCACTCGCCCACCACGTGATGCAGCCTTTCAAGGATCCACTGATCGAGCAGCGGCATGTGGCTCGCCGCCACACGGTCCATCTCCGGATCGAAGCCATCGAGGTTTCCAAGAAGAATCCGCAACGTGTTGCGCAAACGACGATAGGGCTCGGCGACCTGCTTGAAGAGGTCCTCACCGAAAGGCACCTCGGTTTGCCAGTCGACCGAACTCACCCACAGCCGGACGATGTCCGACCCATACTTGTTGTAATAGTGGGCCGCATCGATCGGCTTGCCGGCCTTCTCGGCCTCGGATTTCGAAAGCTTCTTCTTGTCCTTGTCGACCACGAAGCCATGCGTCAGCACGGTCTTGTAAGGTGCCACACCGCGGTAGCCGACGCTCATCATCAGCGAGCTCTGGAACCAGCCGCGGTGCTGATCGGTCGCTTCAAGGTAAAGATCCGCCGGAACGGTCAGCTCGGGGCGCTTCTCCATCACCGCCACGTGCGAACATCCGGAATCGATCCAGACGTCAAGCGTGTCGCGACAACGCGTCAGCCCCTTCTCCAAACCAAGCCGCTCGCAGAGTTCCTCGTCGCCGAGTTCGAACCAAACATTGGTCCCTTCACTTTCCACCAGGTCCGCGACCTTGAGCGCGGTCTTCGCACAAAGTACGGCCTTACCATCCTTGAAAAACACCGGCAGTGGCACGCCCCAGGTCCGCTGACGCGAGATGCACCAGTCCGGACGAGCTTCCACGGTTCCGTAAATGCGATTGCGCCCCCAAGCCGGCAGCCACTCGACCTTGTCGATCTCCTGCAGCGCCTTGTCACGCAGTTCATCAAGCGAGATGAAGAACTGCTCGAC